>NZ_JBBUTG010000010.1:0-251441 GCF_038066555.1 Ideonella lacteola
GGGCGCATGGCGGCGTTGCCCAACTTGCCCAGGCACCAGCCTGGGCGGCGTCGGGCGCCTTGCCCTGCATCCCTGGACAACCCGTTCGCACGGGGCTGCGTAGTGTGAACACGCCCTAGTTCGGATGGCCCTCGGCCGCCACCGGCTCAGGCTCGACCCGCAGCGCCCAGGCGACACCGGCGATCAGCAGCGCGATGCCGGCGAGGGTGAATGCGCCGGGCCATTGGCCGCGCAACACGAACGCGTAAGCGAGTGCCGACAGCGTCTCGAAGACGATGAGCTGGCCGGCCAGGTTGGTGGGCAGGCGTTGGCTGGCCTCGTTCCAACACAGCGTGCCGAGCCAGGATGAGAGCAGGCCCATGGCCACCATCAGGGCGATGAACGATTCGGGCCGTGGCCCGAAGGGCATGGCCCACGGTGCCCCGGTGGCCTCGAACCAACCCCAGGTGGCGGCGAAGCCCACCACGGCCAGGGGCAGCGTCGCCACGCCCTGCGCCGTGGCCCAACTGCGCGGGCTGCGGTCGGGGTGGGCGCGCAGCCAGTCGGCATTGCGCAGCGGGTACCAGGTCCAGCAGACGACGGCGCCGATGGCGAGCAGGGCGCCGAGCGCATAGCGGCCCACATCCGCCTCGGGGTCATGGCGCAGCGCCGCCCATTCAGCCTGGTTGACGAGCCCGATGCCGATGGCGATCAGGGCCAGCGAGGGGGCCAGGCGCCGCCAGGGCAACTTGCCGTCACGCTCGGCGTTGCGGATGTTGGCGCAGGTGGCGATGACCACCGGCAGCGTGCCGATGATCATCGTGGGCAGTGGGGCGCCGGCGCGCTGGATGGCCGACGAGAGGAACAGGTAGTAGACGACGTTGCCGACGAGGGCCAGCTTCAACGCCTCGACCCAATCGGCCCGCGACAACTGACGAAGGTTGGCCCGATCGAGCCAAGCCAGCGGCAGCGCGATGAGCCCGAACGCGAGGTAGCGGCCGAAGGACAGCAACACCGCTGGATAGTCGGCCAGCATCACCGGGCCGACGAACACCAGCCCCCACATCAGGCCAGCCGCCAGCGCGAACAAAACACCCATGGTCATGCGCCGATGATGCACGGGGCGACGGCGCACGGTCTTGTACCGCGTTGCGCAGGCGCCGGCGGGCCGCGGCGGCCGGCGCCTGGGTCAATGTGCGGCCCAGGCCATGGGCGCCACCCGCCAGGCCAGCACCAGCATCGTCAGGCCGACCAGCGCATCCAGCACCTGCCATGCGCGAGGCCGGGCAAAGAGGGGCGCGAGCCGCCGCGCCCCATAGCCCAGGGCGGTGAACCAGACGGCACTGGCGGTCACGCAGCCGCCGACAAACGCGGCCCGTGCGGCCATGCTGTCGTGTTGGGCGCCGATGGTGCCGATCAACAGCACCGAATCCAGGTAGACGTGCGGGTTCAGCAAGGTGAATCCGGCGACCTGGATCAGCGCCTGGCGGCGGCCCAGACCCGGGCTGTTCGCGGCCTGCAGGGCACCCGGCGCGCGAGCATTCCACAACGCGCGCAAGCCGTAGGCGACGAGAAAGATCGCGCCACCTGCGGCCAGCACCCGCGCCAAGCCGGGCTGGGCGCCGATCAGGCTGGCGAGCCCGGCGACGCCCGCGGCCATCAGTACCGCGTCGGCGGCGGTGCAGAACACGATGATCGGGGCCACGTGCTCGCGGCGAAGGCCCTGCCGCAGCACGAAGGCGTTTTGAGCACCGATGGCGACGATGAGGCCGAAGGTGAGTGCCAGGCCTTGCAAGGCAGGGTCGAGCCAGGACATCGGGGGCGGAGGGATCAGGTCTTCGAACATGCTGCGCAGCTTGCCAAGGGCCGCGCGTTGTCGCCAGTTAGACTTTCTTCAGCCGGTGAAGCGGCGTTTAGGAAGGCCCCTGACTTGCTCGACTACGCCTTGATCGAAGCCCTGTCGGCCGTGCTGCGTGAAGGCAGTTTCGAGCGCGCGGCTCGGGCCCTGCACCTCACGCCCTCGGCGGTCTCGCAGCGTGTGCGTTTGCTCGAAGAGCGCCTGGGCCAGGTGCTGGTCGTGCGATCCAACCCGGCCCGCGCGACGCCAGCGGGCCGGGCGTTGGCCCGCCATGCCGAGCAGGTGGGGCTGCTGGAACACGAGTTGCTGGCCGACCTGCCGGCACTGGCCCACGGTGTGCAGGGCCGCGTGACCCTGCCGGTGGCGGTGAATGCCGACAGTCTGGCCACCTGGTTCATCGCTGCCGCGGCCGAAGCCACGGCGGCGGCGCCCCTGCTGTTGGACCTGAGCCTCGACGATCAAGAGCACACGGCCGAGTGGTTGCGCAGCGGCGAAGTGGTGGCCGCCGTGACGGCGCTGGCGACCGCGGTGCCGGGCTGCCGCAGCTTGCCGCTGGGGCGCCTGCGCTACTGCGCCACCGCCAGCCCGGCCTTCATGCAGCGGCACTTCGGTGGTGGGGTCGACGCCGCGGCCTTGGCCCACGCGCCATCGCTCACCTTCAACCGAAGGGATCGCTTGCAGGAGCAGTGGGTCGCCCAGGTGCTGGGCCACGACCAGCCCGCGCCGACTCATTGGCTGCCGTCGACCCAGGCCTTCGTCGATGGATGCCTGGCGGGGCTGGGCTGGGGCATGAACATGACGGCGATGGTGCAACCCCTGCTCGATCGCGGCGCCCTGGTCGAGCTGGTGCCGGGCCAGACCTTGGCGGTGCCGCTGTACTGGCAGCACAAGCGGCGCGGCCCGGCGGTGCTGGAGGCACTCAGCCGGTCGGTGCAGCGAGCGGCGCAGGCGGTGCTGGAGCCGCTCGACGAGCCGGCGCGCTGACGGCCACGCTGGCCCTCAACCGCCGCTGATCTGCCGCTGGTAGCGCGCCGGGGTGACGCCGTACATGCCCACGAAGCGGCGCGTCAGGTGCGCCTGGTCTGCCATGCCCACGGTGGCGGCCACCTCGGCCACGGGTGCGCCCCGCGCCAGCAGGCGCTTGGCCTCGGCCAGGCGCAGCGCGACACGCCATTGGTGCGGGCTGACGCCGTAGGCAGCCTTGAAAGCGCGCTGGAAGTGAAACGGGCTGAGGTCGGCCAGGGCGGCCAACTCGTGCAACCGCCATTCGCGCGTCAAGTCATCATGCAAGGCGTCCACCACCCGAGCGAAGGGCCGCAGGCTCGGCGATGCGTTCACCGAGGGCGCTGCAGCACGTGCCGCCAGCGGGGCCAACAAGGTCAGCACCTGGCACAGCGCCGCATCCGCCTCGTCCGAGCCGCGGGCATGCCACAGCGCGTGCAGGCCACGGGCCATGGCGACAGCGCGCGCGGTGTCGCCGGCCCAGACGGCATGGTCGAAGCGCCAGAGCGGCTCCGCCCCCAACTGGCTGGCCAGGGCCGCTTCGTCCAGGTACATCATCCGGTAGCGCCACCCCAGGGGCGAGGCCGGGCCGCCGGTGTGAAGCTCGCCGGGCTGCATCATCACGATCGTGCCGGCCGGCGCCAGATGCCGCCGGCCCCGGTAGTCGAATCGCTCCTGCCCGGCCTCGATCACGCCGAGCCCGTAGCCGTCGTGGGCATGGGGGGCGAACTCGTGGTGCACGATGTGGGCGCGGTATAGCTCGACGCCGTCCAGGCCGTTGGCACGGCGGAACTCCGCGCGGTCTTGCGGCTGGTCGAACTGCTCCGGCACTCCCTGCACGTGATCCGCCGTGATGGGGGCAGTTCAGTACAGCGTGGCGGCCTGGCGGGCCTGCAGCGCGGCGTCGTAGGCGGCACCGTCGATGCGCGATTCGCTGAGCGTTTGCAGGATCAGGCCGGGCGACGGCAACGCATCGCGGCCGATCTGCGCCGCTGCGTCCCACAACGACGAGCGTTTGACGGCCCGGGCGCACTGAAAGAACACGCTCGCGACCCGGATCACCAGCACGGAGGCCGGCGCCTTGCCATCGACGGCCAGCGACGCGCACAACGCGGGTGACGCCGAGATGCGGGCGCTGCCGTTGACCCGCAGCGCCTCGCCGACGCCGGGGATCAGGAACAACAGCGCGACGTGCGGGTCGTGAACCACGTTGCGCAGGCTGTCGATGCGCTGGTTGCCGCGCCGATCGGGCAACAGCAAGGTCTTGTCATCGGCCACGACCACGAACCCCGGCCCGTCGCCGCGTGGTGAGGTGTCCAGCCCGTTCGGGCCGCGCGTGGCCAGCACCGCGAACGGGGCTGCCTCGATGTAGGGCCGGTACAGCGGGTGCACGTGATCGCACACCTTGGCCAGCGACGTGTCGCCCGGGCCGGTGGCATAGACGCCCCGCAGCGCCGCCTCGCTCGTCAGATCATGCGCGGTGTCGGCGGCCAGCGCCGCCAGAGAGGAAAGGTCGGTAGCCATGCCCTGGAGGATAGGGCATGGCCAGTTCCGAGGGGGTTACTTGAACTTGTACTGGACGCTGGCGTAGAAGAAGCGGCCGCGCGGGTCGGTGTAGCTGGGGTCGTAGCCCGACAGGAAGAACCACGCCTGCTGCGAGAACGGTGGCGGCGTGTCGAACACATTCTTGATGCCGCCTCGCAGCGACAGCTGCTTGGTCACGTCCCAGCCCGCCGAGGCGTCCCACAGGGTGTAGGCCGAAACCTGGCGATCAGGCTTGCCGATGATGGTCTGGTCTTTGTAGCCTGACAGGTAGTGGTTGGTCAGCGTTGCGTTGTACGGCCCGTACTCCCAGTCGACCGACAGCGAGTGACGCCACCGCTGCACCACGCCATCGTTGACGAAGTGCCCGAGGTTGCTGACGTACGGGTCGCCATTGCCCATCTGTTGCTTGGAGGTGAGCGTCAGCGTGCCGTTGAGTCGAACGCCAAATCGGCCGACGTCGGTGTCGATCTTCGACAGAGCGAGGCCCAGGTCCAAGCCCGAGATGATCTGCTTGCCGCGGTTCTCCTTGACCAGCTCGATGTAGCAGATCTCGTGGTCATCCGGGTCCAGGTCGTCGCCGCATTCCCGCATGAAGTCGGTGTTCGGATCTTCAGCCGGGTCGCTGTAGCGGCGCACCAAGCCGCCGTACTTGTCGAGATTGGCCAGGATGACGTCAACACCCAAGGTGCTGATGAGATTGCGCTTTTCGATGCTCCAGTAGTCTGCACTCAGGCTCAGGCCTGGCTTGGGTTCGAGCACCGCGCCGAACGAGAACTGGCGTGAGCGCTCGGACTTGAGATTGGGGTTGCTGTAGTTGAGTGTTGTCCAAATGTCGGAACAGTCGGTCACGGTCGCATCAGGGTCCTGGGCCAGGCACACCGGATCAGTGACCGTCGCCGACGAGCCGCTGGTCAGCGGCCGATACAGGTCGGTCATGGATGGTGCCCGGAAGCCCGCGCCGATCGAGCTGCGCAGCAGCAGTTCCTTGGAGGGGGTGTAGCGCAAGCCCAGCTTCGGGCTGAAGGCGCCGCCCGACACCTGGTAACGCTCGTAACGCATGGCGGCTTGCAGTTCCAAACCGGCGGCCAGCGGCGCATTCAACTCGGCGAACACGGCCGCCACCTTGCGGGCCTTGCTGAAATCGGCGTCCGGGCCCTGCGAGGTTTCGCCGAGGATCAGGTCCTGGGCCAGAGCCTCAGACTGGTGGTAGTCCTGCTCTTCACGGCGGAACTCGCCGCCCAGCGCCAGTGCGAGGTCGCCGCCCGACAGCTTCATCAGCGAGGTCGAGGCCTTGAAGTCGACACTGTCCATCGTGCCCGTCGATTTGCGAACCTCGCCGCGGATCTGGGCGGCCTCGTACAGCTGGCGGCCCGCATCACCCGAGGCGCCGAACGGATTCAGCACGCCGCTGGCGAAGCCTTCGAGCACCATGTCTTCGTTGAGGTAGCCCTGGTGATCGCGGTCAGAGACGGTGCTGGTGCTGTGGTTGAACGCGAGCTCGTAGTCCCAATCGCCCAGTGTTCCGCCCACGCCGGCCACGTACCGCTGGCCCGACGAGATCAGTTCGCTGGTTCGCAGGCCGGCCTCCACCAGCCGCGCGCGAACGGTGATCAGGCGGTTCTCGTCATCAGCCGGCAGGCTGGCCAGGCTGGTGCCGGCCAACGCCGGCACCAAAGAGACGTCGATGTCCGCCGCGACGCGGTTGGGCGTGCCCGAGTAAAAGCTGCGAGAGCTCACCCACGAGGCCTCCAGGAAGGCCTGGTGCCCGCTACCCAGGTCGAACGTGCCGCGGCCAAACAGGCTGGTTCGTTCACTCTTGGGGTAGAGCTCGATCGCACGCATGTAGTCGTACGTGCAGCCATCGATGCCGCCGATGCCGTCTGGCAGGTACAGCGTGGCCGGCGGATTGCAACCCGTCGCCGCGGCTGGGTTGATGGTGTAGGAGTCGATGACCGTCTTGCCGTTGGTCGAGAAGCCCTCCGCCACGAGCGCTTCGTACTGTTCATCACCCAGGCGGATGTTGGCCGGGAAGCCGTAGCTCGACAGCAGGTCAGGCAGCCGCTCGGGAATCTTCAGATCGCTGATGAACTGCCGCTGGCGGGCATTGAGCGAATCGGTTTGCTGGTAGTCCAGCACGGTCACGACATTGAAGCGGTCGGCAGAGAAGTCGCCGAAGCCGGCCGAGACGGTCACGCTGCGCTTGCCTGCGCCCCCTTCCTGGGTCGCGCCGCCCATGGCGTTGACCTCAATGCCTTGGTAGTCGCGGCGGGTGATGAAGTTGATCACCCCACCGATGGCATCGCTGCCGTACAGCGACGAGGCGCCGTCCAGCAACACCTCGACGCGATCGACGGCTGCGGCGGGCAAGGTGTTGAGGTCGACGCCGGCGTTGTCGCCGGGTGAGGCGAAGTTGGCCACGCGTCGCCCGTTCAGCAGCACCAGCGTGGACGAAACCCCGAGGCCGCGAAGATTGGCGCCATTGAAGCCCATCTGGTCGCGAAAGCCGCCATAGGCCAGGCTGCCGCCATCGGTCAGGTTGCTGGCGGTGGCGCTGATGCGGGCGACGATCTCGGAGGCCGTGGTCAGGCCCGCCTTGTCGATTTCCTCTCGCGTGATGACCTGAACGGGCAATGCGGTCTCGCCGTCGATGCGCTTGATGGCTGAGCCGGTGATCTCCACACGCGCCGGCTTCGGCGCTTTGGCGTCATCCGTGGCGGGGGCCTGGGCGTTGGCGGCCAGGGGGATGCCGATCGCCAGCCAGGCCACCTGTGCCAACAGGTGGAGGGCGGGAAGGGCGTGGCGGGGGGCTCGGCTCATCGGGTACTTTCGGAAAAAGTGGGAACTGCTGGCACCAATGCAGTCTATGAAGCCTGCGATGCTTCGCATATCCGCGCAGCTGCGGCCGTGGCAAGGGCGCAACTGCGTGCATCATCACGGCCGTGGCATCGGCCCCAGGCACGATGCAAGAACGAGTCCATCCCTTGTTCTAGGAGGCTGCGGGGCGATGCCAATGCCAAGATGCCCCCGGGGAGCCCGGAACATAACGTCTGACATGAACCCAAGATTGAAAAAACTTGTTTCGGCCCTGACCGCCCTGGTGGCGTCTGTGGGCCTGCTGGGCCCCGTGTCGAGCCATGCCGCTCAAGCGGCTACGGCGCCCGTCGCCCCGGATTCGGCCGCGTCGGCGGCGGTGACCAGCCCGGTTCCCAGTGCGGGCTCGCGTGCCTCGATGGTGCGCGAGACCAAGGTCGGCGAACCGGTCAAAGGCTACGCGGTGATCATCGGCGGTGCGCTGAAGGCCGATAACGATGAGGTCTGGTCGCGCATGGTCGAGCTCTCGGGCGGCAAGGGCGCCCGCTGGGTCGTCTTCGGCACCGCGTCCGAGACGCCGGACAAGGCAGGGCGGCGCGCTTCCGAGCTGCTGGAGCGGCGCGGCGCTGTGGCCGAGTCGATGCCGGTGGCGCCGCAGCTGAAGTGGGTGGATCTCGACAAGGCGGTGCGTGACGAGCGCTTGCTCGAACTGGTGCGCAACGCCGACGGGGTGTTCTTCACCGGGGGCGCGCAAGAGCGCATCGTCGACACCTTCAAACCCGGCGGACACAACACGCCGATGCTCAACGTGATCTGGGAGGTCTACCGCCGTGGCGGCGTGGTGGCCGGTACCTCGGCAGGCGCGGCGATCATGAGCACCGTCATGTTCCGCGATGCGCTGTCGGTGCTCAGCGTGATGAAGGGCCAGCTGCGCGAAGGCAAGGAGATCGACCACGGCCTGGGCTTCGTCGGGCCGAATCTTTTCGTCGACCAGCACTTTTTGAAGCGCGGCCGCTTTGGCCGGATGATTCCGCTGATGCTGGCCAAGGGCTACAAGCTCGGCCTGGGCATCGAGGAGAACTCGGCGGCCATCGTGCAGGGCGACATGGTCGAGGTCATCGGCGGCAAGGGCGCCTTGCTGATCGACCTCAACGATGTGAAGACCGACACCAACGTCGGCGCGCTCAACGTCAACGGGGCGCGGTTGACCTACCTGGACCGTGGGGACCGCTTCGACCTGGGCCTTCGCCGCATCGAGCCGTCCGAGCGCAAGCGCCGTGGGCAGTTCCTCGATCCCAACTCGCCCACCTACAAGCCCGAATACAGCAACGAGCCGTTCTACATCGACATGCTCAGCGATTCGACCTTGTCCAACGCGATGGGCTTCCTGATCGACAGCAACCAGAAGGAAGTGCGCGGCCTGAGCTTCGACCCCAAGGCGCCGGCCAACGAGCCGTTGGCCGACTTGGGGTTTTCCTTCCGCATCTACAAGGGCAAGGACAGCATGGGCTGGTACTCTGATGAGTCCGGCAGCGATGAGTACTCGGTGGCCAGCCTGTACCTGGACATCACGCCCGTGCGCATGAGCCGCCCGCTGTTCAGCCCGTGGACGCGTTGAGCGCGCGCCCGCCTCGCTGCCACCCACTCGAATCAAAGCAGGTCACCGCGCACCGCCGGGGCCTTTTCCAATGATGTTGAGGCGGCCCTTGCCGCCGCGGATTGCCAGGAGAACCCGACCATGACCCTTCGCCGCCACACCCTCTTCGCCGCTGCGCTTGCCGCGCTGCTGTCCGTTGCCGGCCCGGCCGCCCAGGCCCAGGCCCCTGACTGGAAAAAGGTCCGCATCGCGGTCGAAGGCGCCTACCCCCCGTTCTCCGAGATCGGCACCGACGGCAAGATCAAGGGTTTCGACATCGACATCGCCAATGCGCTGTGCGCCGAGATGAAGGCCGAGTGCACGCTGGTGAACCAGGAGTGGGACGGCATGATCCCCGCGCTGCAGGCGCGCAAGTTCGATGCGATCGTTGCGCAGATGTCGATCACCGAAGAGCGCCAGAAGTCGGTGCTGTTCACCAACAAGTATTCCAACACCCCGGCCTGGCTGGTGGCCAAGGCGGGCACGCCGGCCGACCAATCTGCCGCCGCATGGAAGGGCAAGCGCATCGGCGTTCAGCGCACCACCACGCATGACCGCTTCGCGACCCAGCACTTCAAGGACAGCGAGATCGTGCGCTATGCCAAGCAGGACGAGATCTTTCTAGACCTGACCGCCGGCCGCATCGATGCCGTGCTGTGTGACTCGGTGGCCGCCGACATGGGATTCATCAAGACGCCTTCCGGCAAGGGCTTTGCGCAGGTGGGCCCCGCCATCGATGACCCGAAGATCTTCGGCATCGGTGCCGGCATCGCCGTGCGTAAGGGTGACACCGCGTTGCAGCAGAAGCTCAATGCGGCGATCGCCGCGATCCGCGCCAACGGCACCTACAAGAAGATCCAGGACAAGTACTTCACCTTCGACATCTACGGCCAGTAAGCCGGGCTGCGGTCGAGTCCGGTCGGGAAGCCGAGCAAGAAAGACGAGAGCAAGAGGGGCTGCTGGGATGTTGCACGGCTATGGCGCGAGCCTGCTGGAGGGCTCGCTGCTGACGCTGGCGGTGGCGTTTGCATCGCTGGTCATTGCGTTGATGCTGGGGCTGCTGGGCGCCGTCGCCAAGCTCTCGCGGGTGCGGCCGCTGCGCTGGCTGGCACAGGGCTACACCACGCTGATCCGCGGTGTGCCCGACCTCGTGATGATGCTGACCATCTTCTACGGTGGACAGATCCTCATCAACCACCTGGGTGACCGGTTCGGTTGGGGCTACATCGACATCGATCCGTTCGTCGCCGGTGTGCTGACGATCGGCTTCATCTTCGGCGCCTACATCACCGAGGTCTTGCGCGGGGCCTTCCTGGCCGTGCCGGCCGGGCAGAAAGAGGCCGCGCTTGCCTTCGGCATGACGCCGCTGCAGGTGCTGGTGCGGATCGTCGGGCCGCAGATGCTTCGCCATGCCTTGCCAGGCCTGTCGAACAACTGGTTGGTGATGATCAAGAGCACGGCCATCGTCTCGGTGATCGGCCTGTCCGACCTGATGAACCGCGCGGGTCAAGCGGGCGGCGCGACGCACAAGCCCTTCGTGTTCCTGCTCGCGGCGGGCGGCATGTACCTGCTGTTCACCTCGGTGTCCGAATGGGCCTTTGCCGCGTTGCAACGCAAGCTGGCGATGGGTGTGCGCCAGGTGTCGGTCTGACCGGGAAGCCACGAGATGGATTTCGACGTCATTCGCGACAGCCTGCCACTGTATGGCCAGGGGGTGCTGGTCACGCTGGCCTTGCTGGTGCTGTCCCTCGCGTTCGGCATGGCGCTGGCGCTGCCGCTGTCGATGCTGCGCAGCTTGCCGTCGCCGTGGGCCTGGCGGCCGGTCTGGGTGTTCACCTATGTGATGCGGGGAACGCCCTTGCTGCTGCAGGTTTACCTGCTGTACCACGGCCTCGCCCAGTTCGAGGTGTTCCGTGAAAGCGCGCTATGGCCGCTGTTCCGCTCGGCCTGGTTCTGCGCCGTGGCCGCCTTCGTGCTCAACACGGGCGCCTACACCACCGAGATCCTTTACGGCGCGATGCGCTCGGTGCCGGCCGGCGAGATCGAGGCTGCCAAATCGCTGGGCATGTCGCGCTGGACGGTCTTTCGCCGCATCGTTCTGCCGTCTGCCTTTCGTCGCGCGTTGCCCGCCTACGGCAACGAAGTGGTGCTGATGCTGCATGCCACCTCGCTGGCCAGCACCGTCACGCTGTACGACCTGACCGGCGCCGCGCGCGAGGTCAACTCGCGCTACTACATGCCATTCGAGGCCTTCATCACCGCCGGGGCGTTCTACCTGGCGCTCACCTTCGTGCTCGTCGGCCTGTTCCGGGCGGCCGAGGCACGCTGGCTCGCGCCGCTGACCGCCCGTTCCTGATCTGCCCTTGCCCCCTATGCGAACCGAACACCACAGCCTGCTCGCCAGCACCCCGGGTGCCCGCCATGAACTGATCAGCCTGCACCACGGCCAGCCGGGCGCCGGACCCAAGGTGTACATCCAGGCCTCGCTGCATGCGGACGAAGTGCCGGGCATGCTGGTCGCGCACCACCTGCGCACGCGGCTGGCCGCGCTCGATGCGGCGGGGCAGGTGACCGGCGAGGTCGTGCTGGTGCCCGCCGCCAACCCGCTGGGCCTGGGCCAATGGATGCTGCGCTCGCATCAGGGCCGCTTCGAGTGGGGCAGCGGCGAGAACTTCAACCGCCACTTCGCCGATCTGACGCAGGCGGTGATCGACCGTTGCGGCACCGGTTGGACTGGCGATGCCGCAGCGAATGTGGCGCTGGCGCGCGGTGCCTTGAAGGCGGCCGTGGCGGCCTTGCCCGCCGCCACGCCGCTGGATGACCTGCGTCGGCTCTTGCTGGGCATGGCGGTGGACGCCGACGTCGTGCTCGACCTGCATTGCGACGGCGAAGCGCTGCTGCACCTCTACAGCACCCAGGCGGGCTGGGCGGCGGGCGGCGAGCTGCTCACACGTTGCCTCGGCGCCGAGGTGGCCCTGCTGGCCGGCCGGTCCGGCGGCGACCCGTTCGACGAGGCCTGCTCGATGCTGTGGCCCGACCTGGCCGAGCGGCTGGGCCCGTCTGTTCCGTTGCCGCCCGCGTGCCTGGCCGCGACGATCGAGCTGCGTGGCGAGGGCGATGTCTCGCACGAGCTGGCGGTGCGCGATGCCGAGGCGATCATCGGCTACCTGCACCACCGTGGCGCCGTCCGGCTCGATGTGCCGCCGACGCTTCCCGCCCCCCTGTGCGAGCCCACGCCGCTGGCCGGCTCGATGCCCTTGTACGCCCCGCATGGGGGTGTGCTCGTGTTCCTGCGCGAGGTGGGGGTGCGGGTGCGGGAAGGCGAGCCGCTGGCCGAGATCATCGACCCGATCACCGGCACCGCCAGCGTCCTCGCCAGCCCCGTCGACGGTCTCTTCTTCGCCCGCGAGCGCAGGCGCTTCGCGGTGGCCGGCATGCCGGTCGGCAAGGTGGCGGGGCGCGAGGCGCTGCGCAGCGGCTCGTTGCTCTCGGCGTGATGGGGCAGGCATTGAACTCACCCGCTCCATCTCCTGCCCACGTCGGCCTGGCGGTCGAGAACCTGCACAAGCGCTTTGGCGACCGCCCGGTGCTGCGTGGCGTGTCGCTGGCGGCCCAGCCGGGCGACGTGGTGGCCATCATCGGTGCCAGTGGCTCGGGCAAAAGCACGATGCTGCGCTGCCTGAACTTGCTGGAGCAGCCGCACGAAGGCACCTTGCGCCTCGGCAGCGAGACGCTGCAGCTCAAGCGCGACCGCGATGGCAGCCTCACGGCGGCAGACCCGGCCCAACTGCGCCGCTGGCGCTCGCGCCTGGCCTTCGTGTTCCAGAGCTTCAACCTCTGGCAGCACCGCACCGCCATCGAGAACGTGACCGAAGCGCCCATTCACGTGCTGGGCGAGAAGCCCCAGGTGGCGCGCGACAAGGCGCGTGCCTTGCTGGCGCGAGTGGGCCTGTCGCACCGCGAGAACAACTATCCGGCCCAGCTCTCGGGCGGCGAGCAGCAGCGGGTGGCCATCGCCCGCGCGCTGGCCGTCGAGCCCGAGGTGATGCTGTTCGATGAGCCCACCTCGGCGCTCGACCCTGAGCTCGTGGGCGAGGTGCTGAAGGTGATGCGTGCGCTGGCCGAAGAGGGCCGCACGATGCTGGTGGTGACGCACGAAATCGGCTTCGCCCGAGAGGTCGCGAGCCAGGCCATCTTCCTGCACCAGGGCGTGATCGAAGAGCAGGGTTTGCCGCGCGAAGTGCTGGTCAAGCCCCACAGCGAGCGGCTGCGGCAGTTCCTGTCGGGTGGCCTGAAGTAGTTCCTAACGGCGTGTTCACACGACGGAGCCCCGATGCGTTGCCACCAGAACCGGTCGAGCGCAAGGCGCAAAACGAAGCCGGGGTGGTGCCCCGGCGAGGCTTTGCAACGCCGCGGGCGGCTGGTTCTGGTGGCAACCCTTCGGGAACGGGCCGTCCAGGGCGCATGGCGGCGTTGCCCAACTGGCCCAGGCACCAGCCTGGGCGGCGTCGGGCGCCTTGCCCTGCCTCCCTGGACAACCCGTTCGCACGGGGCTGCGTAGTGTGAACACGCCATAGCCCGGCCGCGGATGGCTGGGCGCATCATCGGGCCATGCGCAATGCGGTCTGGTTCGTCATCGTGGTGCAAGGGGCGGTCGGCGTCGCTTTGGCGGCCGACGATGAACCGCGCCGCAACGTCTTTAATGATCCGTTCCTGCAGGTCACGCACGGCCAGGCGAATTGCCCCGTGCCCCCTGGCCCGTTGCTGACCGAGGCCGAGGCCCGGGCGCAGGCCCATGGCCGCGCCGAGCGCGGCACCAGCTGCTACCGGGCGGGCCGTTGCCGTTTGCCCAACAGCTACCTTTACGACGCGGAGATCGTGCCACGCGTGCAAAAGGCCATCGACGCGGACGGCCGCTTCAACGCGACGACGAGCGTGTGGGCGCTGGGCCAGCGACGTTGGATCTGGCTGCAAGGTTGTGTCAGCACCGAGGGTGAGTCGCAGGCGCTGGAAGCGCTGGTGCGCGCCCTCGATGATGTCGAAGGTGTCGTCAACGAACTGAGAGTGTTGCCATGAGCCGGACGCCCAGTGTGATGCGCAGATCATTTTGGCTGATGGGGATGCTGATCGCCTTCGGCGCCCATGCGGCAGGCGGGCCGCCGGCGGTCAACTTCAGCCTGCAATGGCGGTTGACGCCCTGGCCCTCGCCGCCGGTCGCGGTCGTCGCGCCGGATTCGGTCTCGGTGTCGACGTCGGGGCCGACGACGACCGCCCCCGGCTCCGTGACCACGCGCACGGCGACCGCCGAACCCGTGGCGCCACGTCTCGTCGTCCGCAACGGGGGCCAGGCGCAGATCGCACTGCACGGCAGCGATGCTTCGGCGCCACCCGACTGGATCTGGACCCCGTTCGGCCAGGGCCTCCAAGGCGGCGCTTCCCGCCCGACTCGCCGCGATTCGCTCTGGGTGCAGGTTCAATGGCCCGGCGGCACGGCGCCGGCTCAGGTGGGTTTCCGCTTCGAACAGCCCGAGCCGGACTCGGCCGGCAGCGCCCGGCATGTGGACGGCGACTTGTTGCTGGTGCTCGATCAATGGCAAGAGGTGGGCCACTGGGCTGCCCCCGACGGCCGCATGGGCCAAGCCCTGCAGCTTCGTCTGTCTCGGCTGCCCTGACCGCCTGGCCTCCCGCCCCGCACGACGCGTTGTGGCCCCTACTTGGGCCAGAGCACCCAGGCGCGCAGCGGCTGCTTCATCCGCCCGGCCTGGTTTTCGGCCTCGTCACCCCAGCCCCAGAAGTAGTCCGCCCGCACCGCGCCGACGATCGCGCCGCCGGTGTCCTGGGCCATCACCAGCCGCTGCAGGGGTTTGGTCGACAGGGGCTCGGTGGTGTCGAGCCACACCGGCGTGCCGTAGGGCATCGATTGCGGATCCACCGCGATCGAGCGGCCCGGCGTCAGCGGCACCCCTTGGGCGCCCTTGGGCCCCAGGGCCGGATCGGGCAGGGGCTCTTCGCGGAAGAACACCGTGCGAGGGTTCTGCCAGAGCGCTTCGTTCAGCCGCTTGGGATTGCGCTTGAGCCAATCCTTGATGGCGGGCCAACTGGCTTCACCGGCGGCCAGCTCGCCCTGGTCGATCAGCCAGCGGCCGACCGATCGATACGGCTGGTCGTTGTGGGCCGCAAAGGCCAAGCGCTGCAGGCGCACGCTGCCGTCAGGTTCGGCCACCCGCACGCGCCCCGAGCCTTGCACCTGCAGCACCAGCGCATCCAACGGGTCTTCCACATAGGCGATCTCACGGCCCTTGAGGCCGGCTTGTGCCGCCGGCAGAGAGTCCAGCTCCTGCCGCGTCCAATAGGGTTTGCGTTGGCCCAGGTCGGCGGGCGGGGCGTAAAGCGGCACTTTGCGGTGACGCGTGGGCTTGCGGCTTGCTTCGACCAGCGGCTCGAAGTAGCCCGTGGCCAGCCCGGCCGGGTCGCCTTCGAGTGATTCAACGCGGTAAACCTTGAAGCGCTGTTCCAGCCACTGGCGGGCCTGGGCGTCGTCGGCGGGGTAGAACTGGCGCGATTGGCTGCACACGCTGCCCCAGGCCTCGGCCAACGAGGCCAGTGCGGCGCTGCCGCAGCTCAGCCGAAGGGCGGGCCACACTTCGGCGACGCGGTCCTGGCCCCAACCGGGCAGCTCGTTGAAGGTGGCCGGCACCCAGCGGGCGCGCGGGCGCTCCAGCGTGCCGGGTGGCGCGGGCACGGGGGCGCTGGCGGCCGAGGCCGGTGAGGCGGGCGACGCCGCGGTGCCAGAGGGCGTGGCACCGCCCCGCTCTTCGACAGGCACCGGAGGTTGTCGCTCCATCCACGAGCACGAGGCGAGCAGGGCGGCTCCCGCCCACAGCGCCAGGCGGCGCAACGACAATCGATACGGCGCGCCAGCACGGCGCGGGAACTTGAACATGGCGTGGTTGATTCTCGAAGCGTTGGCGGCCGGCGGGCTGCTGGTGTTCATCGTCTGGTGGACGATGTTTTCGGGCCGGCGTGGCGGAGAGCCTCCGGGCGGTGACGACGGCGGCAAGGGCGACGCATCGGGGAACAAGGATCGGACCTGATCAGGCGGGCGGCCGCGGCTCGGCCGGCGGAAGCAGAAAACTCAGCGGCGCGGTGCGCCAGCGGCGGCGCAGGGCCGCGTAGAGGCGACCCCGGTCGGTGACCCTCAGGCCTCGCGAGGCCAGCGCCAGCTTGAAGGCGAGCCAGAAGCTGACGCTCAGGTTCAGCACGCCCACCAAA
The DNA here is from genome assembly GCF_038066555.1 of Ideonella lacteola. Classification (NCBI taxonomy): domain Bacteria; kingdom Pseudomonadati; phylum Pseudomonadota; class Betaproteobacteria; order Burkholderiales; family Sphaerotilaceae; genus Ideonella; species Ideonella lacteola. Next base: position 16,104 of record NZ_JBBUTG010000010.1, read on the forward strand.
GGCACCGCCGCCAGGCACCACCAAAAGTCGGGTTGCTTCAGCAGATCGGGGCCGAGGGCGCCGAGCGCTGCCGCGAGCTGGCCCATGGCCAGCGTGACGTGGCGCACTTCGACAGGCAGGCCGAAGAAGGCGCCCAGTGCCGGCACCACACCCAGCATGAAGCCCAGCGAGATGTTGGCGGCCAGGCCGGATATGTGCTGGCGCCACCACGCAGCCCAGCGGGCCGCACGCTGCGGCCCGAGGCGGTCGCGGATGCGGGGGTTCCAGGCGATGGCGCTGTCCAGCCGGTGGAAGACGAACCAGTTTTCGACCCAACCGGCGATCAGGCTGGAGGCGAACAACAGCACGCCGGTGAATGCGGCAAACAGCAGCGTCGGCCCCAGCAGGTGCAAGGAGTGCAGCACATAGTGGGCTGACTTCTCGCCGACCAGGGGGGCGCCCAGCACCCACCACGCCAGCCCCTGCGCCAGCAGCACCACGGGGATGACGCCGCCGAGGTTGCCCACGATGCCGGCGACCTGAGACCGCAGCAGGTTGGCCACCTCGTCGACAAAGCCTTCGACGGCCGCATCGTCGGCCACGTTCTCCAGCTTGGCCGCCATGGCCGGCGCCGTCATCGCGGGCTGCTTGGTGGCCACGGCCCAGTGCAGCAGGTAAATCAGCACGAAACTGGCCGCGTAGTTGGCTCCCGCGGCGAAGCCGGACCAGAACGCGGACATCGCGATCGCCCCCAGGGCGAACTTGGCCAGGGCGGTGAAGCCGATCACGGCACCGCCGCCGCCGGCCTGGACCAGCATCGCCCGGTACTCGGTGCGGTTGCGGGTGATGTAGTGCTCGCCGGTCTCCGCGCTGCGCTCGGTGACTTTTCGCGCCAGCAAGGCGTAGTGACGCCGGAACAGGCCCGACAGCGATCGGCGTTCGGTCGTGCAGCGCACCAAGCCAACCACCAGGTGGCGCATCTCGGCTGCGCCGTGGCGCGCACCGGCTTCGGCGGCCTGTGGCTCGACCGACGCGGTGGCGGCGAGGTCACTCACCAGGCAGGCCAGCAGGGCATCGATGCGCTCGCCGCGCTCGGCCAGTTGTTCGACCTGGAACACCAGATCGACCGACACGCCGTGTTCGTCGAGGTGGTCGCGCACACTGGCGGCCGCATCGCGGCAGGCGTCCAGCACCGCGCGCAGATAGGCTGCTTGCTGGAGGCGAGCTGGGCCGTCGTCCCCGCTGCGATGGCCGGCCCGCAACGCCTCGGCCGCCTGAACGACCTGGTGGAACGGCCGGTCTGCCAGGCGGGCTTGGTCCATGCGCAAGCGCATCGGCCCCGAGAGCCCCGACGCCCGGATCTGGCTGGCCAGCAACTGGATCGACTCGACCATGGGCCCACGCCAGGCTTCTTCTCCCGGCGTGGCCTCGGGCAGGACCAGCGCCAGCAGGCGAGAGACCGTGGCGTCATCGATCGCCGCGATCCACGCCGCGTCGTCGGGCCCGGTGAACAGTTGCGGAAACAGTGCGCCCAGGTCGGTCGTCTGTGGCGTGCCCGGCAGGCTGGCCAGCCGCAGGCGCTCGGCGAATTCACTGACGAAGCCGTGGCGCGGTGCGAAGCCGAAGTCCGCCAGCAGGCCGGTGGCATCCAGCCGTGAAAAGACCGCACGCCACAACCCGCTGACGCGTTGGCGGTGTTCGTCGTGGCGTTCAGCCACGTCAATGAACAGGCGCAACCGGCGGATCGGCCAGGGCGTCGAGGGGTCGGCCGCTTCAGCCGGCGACTCGCCCGCCGACACCGGACCCGGTGAGCGCAGCCACTGCAGCCACCGCACCAGCCACAGATGCTGCTCGGCGGCTGGCGCCCGAGGATCCGCTGCGTTCAGCAGCGCGCTCAGGTCCCAATGCGCCATCAGTGCAGGGCTTGAGCCTGTGCCAGCTCGAACGCCGGGATGGGCGTTTCGAACCAGTGGGCGTCTTCGGTGATGCAGAAGAAGGTGCCCTGCATGCGCCCGCGCGGGGTGGCGATGCGTGTCCAGCTCGTGTACTCGAACTGTTCACCCGGCTTGAGCACCGGCTGGTGGCCCACGACGGCCAGGCCGCGAACCTCGTCGACGGTGCCGGCGGCGTCGGTGACGATCCAGTGACGCGCGACGAGCTGCCCGGTCACCGAGCCGGTGTTGCGAATGGTGATGGTGTAGGCGAAAGCGAAGACATCGTCCGCGCTGGAGGATTGTTCAGGCAGGTACTGCGTGACCACCGAGACGGTGAATTGCGGCGCGCTCATGCCGGCATTCTAGAAAGACGCGGCGTCGGGCCCTTGGAAATGGGCCTGAATGGGCCTCCTAGAATGCTGGACTGCCTGTTTTGTCCTCCACCACGGTCTTGCCATGAGCCGCACATTTCGCATTGCCCCCAGCATTCTTTCGGCCGATTTCGCCCGCCTGGGGCAGGAGGTGCGCGATGTGCTGGCCGCCGGCGCGGACTGGATCCACTTCGACGTGATGGACAACCACTACGTGCCCAACCTCACCTTCGGGCCGATGGTGTGCCAGGCGCTCAAGCCCCACGCCGTCCGGCCCGATGGCACGCCGGCCCCGATCGACGTCCACCTGATGGTGCAGCCGGTCGACGCACTCGCCCAGGCTTTTGCCAAGGCCGGCGCCGATCTGGTGAGCTTCCACCCCGATGCCAGCACGCACGTGGACCGCACGCTGCAACTCATCAAGGCCGAGGGCGCGCAAGCGGGCCTCGTTTTCAACCCGGCCGAGCCGATCGACGTGCTGGAGTGGGTCATCGACAAGGTCGATCTGGTGCTCATCATGAGCGTGAACCCCGGCTTCGGGGGGCAGAGCTTCATCGACAGCGCACTGCGCAAGACCGAGAAGGTGCGACAGATCATCGATGCGAGCGGCCGCGACATCCGGCTGGAGGTCGACGGCGGCATCAAGGTCGACAACATCCGGCGCGTGGCCGATGCGGGGGCGGACACCTTCGTCGCGGGCAGTGCGATTTTTGGCCAGAAGGACTACCGGAAGGTCATCGACGCCATGCGCGCTGAGCTGGCACGGTGACCGCGCTGCGCTATGACGCGGCGCTGATCGACCTCGATGGCACGCTGGTCGATACCGTGGGCGATTTCGACGCCGCCTTGAACCGCAGCCTCTCTGACCTGGGCTTGCCCGCCGTGAGCCGGGCGTTCATCGAGCGCACGGTGGGCCAGGGCTCGGAGCACCTGATCAGGCAGACGCTGGCGCAGGCGGGCGGCGACGCCTCTCTGTACGAGCGGGCCTGGACGCACTACCAGCACCATTACCTGGCCATCAACGGCCTGCACTCGGCGGTCTATCCCGGCGTGGTCGAGGGGCTCGCGCGGCTGCGTCACGCCGGGCTGCGCCTGGTTTGCCTGACCAACAAACCGGTGACTTTTGCGCGCCAGTTGCTGGAAGCCAAAGGGCTGGCCGACAGTTTCGAGCATTGCTTCGGGGGTGACTCGTTCGAGCGCAAGAAGCCCGATCCGCTTCCGCTTCGCAAAGCCTGCGAGGCGCTGGGCAGTGCACCGCCGCGCACCTTGATGGTGGGCGATTCACGCAATGATGTGCAGGCTGCCCGTGGTGCCGAGTGCCCCGTCGTGCTCGTTCGTTATGGCTATAACCACGGCGAGCCTGCCGAGACGGCGGGAGCCGATGCCGTGATCGATCGGCTGGACGACATTTCGCTGATCGGCTGACATCCGCAGTCTGGCCGCCCGGCCTCCCGGTGGCCAGCGGCGGCTGCTTGGCGGGAATCAGCTGTCCAGATCGAACCCGAGATCCACCACGGCGGTGCGAGCCGCACGCACGGGCTGGAAGCGCCAGCCGGCCACGGCCTCCAGAGCCGCCTCGTTCAGGCTGCGGTGGGTGGTGTTGACCACGGCGGCGTTGCTGACGGAGCCATCCGGCATCACGTCGAAGCGGACCTGGACCGTGCCCTTTCGCAGCCGCCGCATCACCGTGATCGGGAATTCGGGCTCATCGGCCTTGATCAAGGCCAGCGGCGAATCGTCGGGCTCTTCGGGCGGTGCGGTGGCGGTTCGGGCGGCTTCGGTGGCTTGAGACGCGGCTGACGGCGTCGCCATGCCCGCGCCGGCAGCCAGGCCCGCAGCGGCGCCGACGCCCTGCGGCGCCGGATTCGACAGCGCTGCGGCGGCATTCGCGGCCACATTCGGTGCAGGGGTGACGGGTGCCGCTGCGCCGGTGCTGGCAGGCATGCCCGCGCCGTTGCTGGCCACCGATGTCGCCGGCGCGGTGCTGGTGGGCGGCGTGTTCACCGGAGCGGCGGCGGCCGTGGCAGTTGCCGTGGGCGGGCTGGTGGCAGGCAGTGCGGACGGCGGCGGCGCGGGCGTGGGCCGGGGCGCGGCGGCGACCGGTTTCACTTCCGTGATGCGAGGTGCCGGCTTGGCCGGAGCGGCCGAGTCGTTCTTCTGGGCGTTCAGCCTGATCCAGTACAGCGGGCTCGCAGCGTCCTTCTTGACCCGATCGCTGATCGACGGATCGGCCTGCGACGCGCCTGGCGCGGGCGCGACTGTGGGCGCAGGGGCGGGCGCTGGCGTCGGCGTTGTCTGGGCCCGCACGTCCGCCTGGAACAGCAGGGCGGCCAGGCCCACGGAACCGCTGGCGATCGTCAGGCGTCGGACAAGGTACGTCATCTCGGCGTCATCAGGAAAATCCGGCTGTCCGCGATGTCGGACAACTATCCGGTCACTACAACCCAGGTCGGACGCGGGTCGCGCGCCGCCTGCCCTTATATCAGTTGCTTACCATAACCGCGAACGGGTCAATCTGGTGCCCGGTCGCGTACGGACGCGAGTGTTAGCAAGAAACGTTCTCTCACTGTTGATCATTGCCCCGGCCGCTGGCGCGCGGCTTGCCGAGCAGGGCGTCTTTCAAAAGATTGTCAGCGGGTGACGGGCCCAGCCACAAGCTCAGCAGCGCGGTGTAGAACTCGGGCTCTTTGATGGCCTCGGACTCGACCTTGCCATTCACTGAAATCAAGGTGCCGGTGCCGGGGATCCAGTCCACCGTGAACGAATCGCCTGCCCCCAGCTTCTTGCGCTTGGAGAACATGTCGGCCATCTTGATCGTGCCGTTGATCGACTTGGCGAAGATCTCCCTCGGCGAGTTCTTTTCCATGCCTTGGGTGAACAGCTTGCCGAGCTCGTTGGCGTCGATTTCCCGCAGCATCACGATGTGCACCCGCCGGGGTTCGTTGGTCACCGCATAGATCTGTTCGGCGGTGCCCATCTTCGCCGGCAGGTACAGGCCAGCGGTGTAGACCTTGAAGATGGCCTTGTAACGAACACCTGCGCCGTTGAGCTCGAGCTTCTTGCCGCCGACTTGTTCGGTGGTCTCGTACTTGACCCCCGCCAACTCCACAGTCTCGGCCGCGGCGGCCGACAAGCTCGTCAAAGAAATCGCGATGCCGAGCAGGGCGCTCGAACCCAAACGACGCCACATGGGGCACGACCTTTCAGGAATTATTTTGTCCGCAGGGGTACCCTCGCTCTACATACGAACCCCTGGATGAGGCGGCAAAGTGTGAATCAGTGTTACGGCGATGTCCATGCCTCGTAACCCGAAAAACCAGGCGCGACTGCTACACTTTCCACATCATGTTCACTTCGCGCAAACGGATGGCGTGGTCGCACGACCGGGGAGCTTGGCCCTGGCGGCGCTCGCCTGCCTGAACCGTTTTGCCGTTGGCGCTGTCCGATCTCATCGATCCATCGGTGCCCCGGATTCCTAGCGGTGCGCGCCTGATCCCGGCCCGCCGCATTGCCAGACCCGGCCCGCCGCCAGCCTGACTGTCGCGCCATGCGACCCGGCGCGGGCCCTCGCCAGGACCCGTCAAGTGATCACTGAACTCGAATTCCAAAGCCTCGTGGCCCAGGGCTACAACCGCATTCCGCTGATCGCGGAAGCGTTCGCCGACCTGGAGACGCCGCTGTCGCTCTATCTGAAACTGGCTGGTGGCCAGAAGCACGGCTTTTTGCTCGAATCCGTCGTCGGCGGCGAGCGTTTCGGGCGCTACTCGTTCATCGGCCTGCCGGCCCGCACGCTGCTGCGTGCCACCGGCTTTCTGACCGAAGTCGTGACCGACGGGCGCGTCGTGGAGGCCCATGAAGGCAATCCGCTGGATTTCATCGCCGACTACCAGAAACGTTTCAAGGTCGCGCTTCGCCCTGGCCTGCCACGCTTCTGCGGCGGGCTGGCCGGCTATTTCGGCTACGACGCGGTGCGCTACATCGAGCCCAAGCTGGCCGGCACCCAGAAGCCGGGCGGAATCGGTACCCCCGACATCCTGCTGCTGCAGACCGAAGAGTTGGCGGTGATCGACAACCTCTCCGGCCGCCTTTACCTCATCGTCTGGGCTGATCCCGCTCAGCCGGAGGCCTATTTCAAGGGCAAGAAACGCCTGGCTGAGCTGGCGGACAAGCTGAAATACAGCGTCACCGCCCCGGCGGTGCGCCGCGGCCCGGCGCACGCGGTGGAGCGCGAGTTCGCCAAGGACGACTACATCGCGGCGGTGCTCAAGAGCAAGGAGTACATTGCGGCGGGCGACATGATGCAGGTCCAGATCGGCCAGCGACTGAAGAAGCGCTATACCGAATCGCCGCTCAGTCTGTACCGGGCATTGCGGTCGCTGAACCCTTCGCCGTACATGTATTTCTATGACATGGGCGATTTCCAGATCGTGGGTGCGTCGCCGGAGATCCTGGTGCGCCATGAGCATGGTGCCGATGGCGACAAGATCACGATCCGTCCGCTGGCCGGCACCCGGCCGCGGGGCGCGACCCCCGAGCAGGACAAGGCGCTGGAAGCTGAACTCAGCGCCGACCCCAAGGAGCGCGCCGAGCACCTGATGCTGATCGATCTGGCGCGCAACGACATCGGCCGCATCGCCAAGACCGGCAGCGTGAAGGTGACCGAGGCCTTCGTCGTCGAGCGCTACTCCCACGTCATGCACATCGTGAGCAATGTCGAGGGGCTGCTGAAAGACGGCACCACGAACCTCGACGTCTTGCGGGCCACGTTCCCCGCGGGCACGCTCACTGGCGCCCCCAAGGTGCGCGCGATGGAAATCATCGACGAGCTGGAGCCGGTCAAGCGCGGCATCTACGGCGGCGCCTGCGGCTACCTCAGCTTCGCCGGCGACATGGACGTGGCCATCGCGATCCGCACCGGCATCGTGAAAGACAACACCTTGTACGTCCAGGCGGCCGCGGGCATCGTGGCCGACTCGGTGCCCGAGCTGGAATGGAAAGAGACCGAGGCCAAAGCGCGGGCGGTGATCCGCGCGGCCGAGCTGGTCGAAGAAGGTTTTTGAGGGAGCGCCGCCATGCTGTTGATGATCGACAACTACGACTCCTTCACGTTCAACCTGGTCCAGTACTTCGGTGAGCTGGGCGAGGAGGTGCGTGTCTTCCGCAACGACGAGATCACGCTCGAAGGCATTGCAGGGCTGAAGCCGGACCATCTGGTGCTGTCGCCCGGGCCGTGCTCGCCGAACGAGGCGGGCGTGTGCGTTCCTGCGGTCCGCGAATTCATGGGCAAGCTGCCCATCCTGGGGGTTTGCCTCGGCCACCAGAGCATGGGGGCCGCGCTGGGCGGCCGCATCATCCGTGCGCAGGTGCAGATGCACGGCAAGTCGAGCCGCATCAAGACCGACGGCAAGGGGGTGTACCGTGACCTTCCCAGTGAGTTCGACGTGGTTCGCTACCACTCGCTGGCGATCGAGCGCGAAACCATGCCGGCGGTGCTCGAAATCACCGCGACGAGCGAGGATGGCGAGATCATGGGGGTGCGTCATCGTGAGCTGGCGGCGACCTCTTGTCCGATGGAGGGCGTGCAGTTCCACCCTGAATCCATCCTTTCCGAACATGGTCACGCGATGCTGCGCAACTTCTTGATGATGAGCCGTGCGGGGGGCAGGGCATGACGGCCGTCCAGTACGGCAGCGGCACTTTGCGCCCGGCCGGCGAGCGGCGGGTGGACCTGCGCAGCGACACGGTCACTCAGCCGACGGCGGGCATGCGTGAGGCCATGATGGCGGCTCCGTTGGGTGATGACGTCTTCGGCGACGATCCGACCGTCAATGCCCTGCAAGAACGCGTCGCTGGCTTGCTGGGTTTCGAGGCCGCCTTGTTCATGCCGACCGGCACGCAAAGCAACCTGTGCGGGCTGCTGGCCCATTGCGGCCGCGGTGATGAATACATCGTCGGGCAGATGGCCCACACGTACCGCTACGAAGGCGGCGGAGCGGCGGTGTTGGGCAGCATCCAGCCTCAGCCCCTGCCCAACCAGCCGGACGGCACGCTGTTGCTGTCGGACATCGAAGCGGCCATCAAGCCGGACGACGCCCATTTCGCCAAGACCCGACTGCTGTGCCTGGAGAACACCTGGAACGGCAATGCGCTTCCGCTCGGGTACATCGAACAGGCGACCGCTCTGGCGAAGCGGCGCGGCCTGGCGACTCATCTGGATGGCGCGCGGTTGTTCAACGCCGCGGTGGCCTCCCAGGTGCCGGCCCGCGAGATCACCCGTCACTTCGACAGTGTCTCGGTCTGCTTCAGCAAGGGGCTGGGGGCACCGGTGGGCTCGGCCTTGTGTGGCTCGCGCGAGCTGATCGCGCGCGCGCACCGGGTGCGCAAGATGGCCGGTGGCGGCATGCGGCAGGTGGGCTTGCTCGCGGCCGCCGCGGACTATGCGCTGACCCATCACATCGACCGCTTGGCCGATGACCATGCGCTGGCCCAACGTCTGGCCGCTGGCATGGCGGGCATTCCGGGGCTGACCGTGACGCCACCCCAGACCAACATCGTTTTCGCTCAGGTGGCCGATGGCCGTGGCGCCGCGTTGCTGGCCCACCTGGCAGCGCGAGGCGTGTTGGCCACGGGCCTGATCGGCCTGCGCTTCGTGACCCACCTTGATGTGGATGCCGCTGGCATCGACACCGCCATCGCGGCGGTGCGTGAATTCTTCTCCCACCCGGCTTGACGACCATGAGCATCAGCAACACCGACGCGCTCGTCCGCGTCATCGAGCACCGTGAGATCTTCCACGACGAGATGCTGGCGCTGTGGCGCCGCATCATGGGCGGCGAAATGTCCCCCGTGATGATCGCCGCCTTGTCGATCGGCCTGCGCGTCAAGAAGGAGACGATCGGCGAGATCGCCGCGGCGGCGCAGGTGATGCGCGAGTTTGCTGCGCCGGTGGCGATCGCCAACAAGACGCACCTGGTCGACCTGTGTGGCACCGGGGGCGATGCCGCCCACACCTTCAACATCTCCACCGCCGCGATGCTGGTGGCCGCCGCTGGCGGCGCCCGCGTGGCCAAGCACGGCGGGCGCAGCGTGTCGTCCACCTCGGGCAGTGCGGACGTGCTCGAAGCAATGGGAGCCTACATCGGCCTGACCGCTGAACAGGTGGCGATCTGCCTGGAGGAATCGGGCATCGGCTTCATGTTCGCCCCCAACCACCATGCCTCGATGAAGCACGCGGCGCCGGTTCGCAAAGAGCTGGGCGTGCGCACGATCTTCAACCTTTTGGGGCCTCTGACGAACCCCGCTGGCGCACCGAATCAACTGATGGGCGTGTTCCACCCCGATCTGGTGGGCATCCAGGTCCGGGTGCTGCAGCGACTTGGCTCCGAGCACGTGATGGTCGTCTACGGCATGAATGGCATGGACGAGATCTCGCTGTCCGGCGAGACGATGGTGGGCGAGTTGAAGAACGGCGAAGTGCGTGAGTACGTCGTGCACCCCAGCGACTTTGGCCTGCCGGTCTACGACTCTCGGGTGCTGAAGGTGGCGAATCAGCAGGAATCGGTGCAGTGCATCCAGCGCGCACTCGCCAACGAGGACGGCCCGGTGCGCGACATCGTGTTGTTGAACGCGGGAGCGGCCATGTACTGCGCCAACGTGGTCGGCTCGGTGGGTGAGGGCGTCAAGCGTGCCCGCGAGGTGGTGGCTTCCGGGGCCGCGCAGGCCAAGCTGAGCCAGTTCGTCGCGGTGACCAATCGGTTCCGCCCGGCAGCGTGACGACGATGAACGGCATTCCCGACATCCTGCAGCGCATCGTCGAGGTCAAGCACGAAGAGGTGGCCCGCGACCGCGTGGCCAGGCCCTTGGCAGCGCTGCGGTCCGAAGCGCAACGGCGGATGACCGACCGTCGGGGCTTCGAGGCGGCTCTCCGGGCCAGGTTGGCGGCCGGCCAGTCGGCAGTGATCGCCGAGATCAAGAAAGCCAGCCCTAGCAAGGGCGTGCTGAGAAAGCACTTCGTTCCGGCCGAGATCGCGGCCAGCTACGAGCGCCATGGTGCCGCCTGCCTCAGCGTGCTGACCGACGAGCGGTTCTTTCAGGGATCTGCGGCCTACCTTCAGCAGGCTCGCGCGGCGTGCGCGTTGCCAGTGCTGCGCAAAGACTTCATGGTCGATCCGTACCAAGTGGTCGGTGCGCGGGCCATGGGGGCGGATTGCATCCTGCTGATCGCGGCGTGCCTGGATGATGCCCAGATGGCCGATCTCGAGACTCAGGCGCTGGAACTGGGGCTCGATGTGCTGGTCGAGGTGCACGACGGTGCCGAGCTGGAGCGAGCCCTGCGGTTGAAGACCCGCCTGGTGGGCATCAACAACCGGGATCTGCGCAGCTTCGAGGTTTCGCTGGACACCACGCTCGGCCTGCTGGCTCAGGTCCCTGCGGATCGTCTGCTGGTGACCGAATCCGGCATCCTTGCGCCAGCGGATGTGCGCCGCATGCGCGACGCGGGCGTCCATGCCTTCCTGGTGGGCGAGGCGTTCATGCGGGCGCCGGAGCCAGGCCCTGCGCTTCAGGCCCTATTCCATTGATGGCGCCCCTGTTCGATTGGCAGGGTAGCGACAACCGGCTGGTGCGGCCGCTGGCAGAAATCCTTGCGAGCCTGCCACCCGACTGGCGGCCTGTGACCGATGCCTGGTGTGCCAGCGCCGCCGGGAAATCGCTGATGGCGTACCTCAGCGAGCGGCAGCGGGCCGGCGCCACGATCTTTCCGGCCGATCCGTTGCGCGCCCTGCGCCTCACGCCGCTGGGCTCCGTTCGGGTCGTCATCCTGGGACAGGACCCTTACCACGGTGCCGGGCAGGCCGAGGGGCTGGCGTTTTCCGTGCCGCGGGGCGTCAAGCCGCCACCCAGTTTGCGCAACATCTTTGTCGAACTCGAGCGTGAATTCGGACGATCGGCGCCACGCCATGGGCATCTGGGCCATTGGGCCGCACAAGGCGTGCTGCTGCTCAACAGCAGCTTGACGGTCGAAGAGGGGCTGCCTGCGAGTCACGCCAAGCGCGGCTGGGAGGCCCTGACCGATGGCCTGATCCAGGCGGTGGCGCGTCAGCCGCGCCGGATCGCCTTCCTGCTTTGGGGCAATCACGCCCAGGCCAAAGCCCCACTGATCGAGCAGGAAGCGCCCGGCCGCCACCTGTTGTTGCGCGCCAACCACCCGTCGCCACTGTCTGCCCGCCGCCCGCCGCAGCCGTTCATCGGCTGCGGACACTGGGGAGTTTTGCAGGCGGAGGGCATCGAGCTTGACTGGATGGGCGGGGTCTGAAACGCGGCAGCGAATCGAATGCGCAAACAGACGCTCGCCTTTGCCATAAGAACCGTGCTATAGTCTCAGGCTCGCTGCGGAGGGGTGCCCGAGTGGCTAAAGGGGGCAGACTGTAAATCTGTTGGCTTACGCCTACGCTGGTTCGAATCCAGCCTCCTCCACCACAGCGAACCAAATTTGACGAACGAGTCCTGGAGACTGGCTCGTGCGGTTGTCGGAGTCCGGTGTGCTTGCCGGGCTCGTCAGGCCGGGCGGGAGTAGTTCAATGGTAGAACCTTAGCCTTCCAAGCTAATGACGCGGGTTCGATTCCCGTCTCCCGCTCCAGTGAAGAAGGTTTGGTGGTTCGTGGCAGTGAAAGTGGCGGTCCGTCGCCACAGGTTTGGGTGAGTGCTGAGGCGCCCAGGCCTGTGTCGATGCCCATGTGGCTCAGTGGTAGAGCACTCCCTTGGTAAGGGAGAGGTCGCGCGTTCGATCCGCGCCATGGGCACCACCACCTCACAGGTGTAGTCGGTTTTTGATTTCGAACGCCTCAGGAGCGCAAGATGGCAAAGGGCAAGTTTGAGCGGACCAAGCCGCACGTGAACGTGGGCACGATTGGTCACGTGGACCATGGCAAGACGACGCTGACGGCGGCGATCACGACGGTGCTGTCGACCAAGTTCGGCGGCGAAGCCAAGGCCTACGACCAGATCGATGCGGCGCCGGAAGAAAAGGCACGCGGCATCACGATCAACACCGCCCACGTCGAGTACGAGACGGCCAACCGCCACTACGCCCACGTGGACTGCCCGGGCCACGCCGACTACGTCAAGAACATGATCACCGGCGCCGCCCAGATGGACGGCGCGATCCTGGTGTGCTCGGCCGCCGACGGCCCGATGCCCCAGACGCGTGAGCACATCCTGCTGGCCCGCCAAGTGGGCGTGCCCTACATCATCGTCTTCCTGAACAAGTGCGACATGGTCGACGACGCCGAGCTGCTCGAGCTCGTCGAGATGGAAGTGCGCGAACTGCTGAGCAAGTACGACTTCCCCGGCGACGACACCCCGATCATCAAGGGTTCGGCCAAGCTGGCGATGGAAGGCGACAAGGGCGATCTGGGCGAGCAAGCCATCATGCGCCTGGCCGACGCGCTGGACAGCTACATCCCGACGCCTGAGCGCGCCATCGACGGCACGTTCCTGATGCCCGTGGAAGACGTGTTCTCGATCTCGGGTCGCGGCACCGTGGTGACCGGCCGCGTCGAGCGCGGCGTGGTCAAGGTCGGCGAGGAAATCGAAATCGTGGGCATCAAGGCCACGCAGAAGACGACCTGCACGGGCGTCGAAATGTTCCGCAAGTTGCTGGACCAAGGTCAAGCGGGCGACAACGTGGGCATTCTGCTGCGCGGCACGAAGCGCGAAGAAGTCGAGCGCGGCCAAGTGCTGTGCAAGCCCGGTTCGATCAAGCCGCACACGCACTTCACCGCCGAGGTGTACGTGCTGTCCAAGGAAGAAGGCGGCCGCCACACGCCGTTCTTCAACAACTACCGCCCGCAGTTCTACTTCCGCACGACGGACGTGACCGGCGCGGTGGAGCTGCCCAAGGACAAGGAAATGGTCATGCCTGGCGACAACGTCAGCATCACCGTCAAGCTGATCGCCCCGATCGCCATGGAAGAAGGCCTGCGCTTCGCCATCCGTGAAGGCGGCCGCACCGTCGGCGCCGGCGTCGTCGCCAAGATCATCGAGTAATCGTCTCAACGCCAACCGAACTCTAGGAAAGGCCCGAGGGGTATAGCTCAATTGGCAGAGCGTCGGTCTCCAAAACCGAAGGTTGTAGGTTCGATTCCTACTGCCCCTGCCAAGCCCGAAGCAGTCGCCTGACGAGGCGAGCGACGGGTTTGACACTGACAAGCGAAGCGCCAAGGCCACCATCCAGGCGCTCGTTACCGGCCCCCAAGCCAGCCCGCAGGCGATTCAGCGCCTAGGCGGGCTTTGCTGCTGATGGGGCTTTGTGTGCCTGGCTGGCCGGAGTCGGCCAGATGCTCTGGTGAACCTTGGGCCTCTAAACGGATCCGTTCGAATTGAAAGCAATGTCCACCCAACCTCAAGTGCAAACCGTGACCACCGGTGCCGACAAGGCCAAGCTGGCGGTCGCGGCGGCGCTGCTCGTCGCCTCCGTGGCGGCCTTCTACCTGCTGGGGCAGAAGGACATGTGGCTGCGCGTGGTCGTGCTGCTGGCCGGTCTGGCCGCCGCGGTCGGCGTCTTCTTCACATCGGAAAGTGGCCGCCAACTCATCGCCTACGGCCGGGAGTCGGTGCGCGAGGTCAAGAAGGTCGTCTGGCCGACCCGCAAGGAAGCGATGCAGATGACGGGCTACGTGTTCGCCTTCGTCGTCGTGATGGCGCTGTTCCTCTGGATCACGGACAAGACCCTGGAGTGGGTGCTTTACGACCTGATTCTGGGCTGGAAGCGTTGAGCGCGAACTGAACAAAGGGTCATACTGAGCATGAGCGAACACGCCGCCACCGACGCAACCACCGGCGCAGCCCCGAGCGGCATGCGCTGGTACGTCGTGCACGCCTACTCCGGCATGGAGAAGGCTGTTGAACGCAACCTGCGTGAGCGCATCGACCGCGCTGGCATGCAGAGCAAGTTCGGCCGCATCCTGGTGCCCACCGAGGAAGTCGTTGAGCTGAAGAACGGCAAGAAAGCCGTGACCGAGCGCCGCTTCTTTCCGGGCTACGTGCTGGTTGAGATGCTGATGGACGACGAGTCCTGGCATTTGGTCAAGCACACCAGCAAGGTCACGGGTTTCGTGGGCGGGGCGCGGAATCGCCCGGCACCGATCTCTGAAGCCGAGGTGATGAAGATCGTCAACCAGATGCAAGAAGGCATCGAAAAGCCCAGGCCGAAGGTCGAGTGGCAGGTGGGCGAGCTCGTTCGGGTCAAGGAAGGCCCGTTCACCGATTTCAACGGCGCGATCGAAGAAGTCAACTACGAGAAGTCCAAGGTCCGCGTGTCGGTCACCATCTTCGGCCGCGCCACCCCGGTCGAGCTGGATTTCTCGCAGGTTGAAAAAGTCTGACGAGGCTGCTCGTCAGACTGTTCGCCGAGGCCCGAGAGGGCCTCAGGCAACAGGTTTGAGTTTGCGGCGAACCGCCCCGACCCCGGTTCGCTGATCTGAAGAGGGTCGATAGACGAGGAGATCGCTTCGGCGATCGTTTGAACTCGAGGAGCCATCATGGCAAAGAAGATCGTCGGCTTTATCAAGCTGCAAGTGCCGGCCGGCAAGGCCAACCCGTCGCCCCCGATCGGCCCCGCGCTCGGTCAGCGTGGTCTGAACATCATGGAGTTCTGCAAGTCGTTCAACGCGCAGACCCAGGGGATGGAACCCGGCCTGATGCTGCCGGTGGTGATCACCGCCTACGCGGACAAGTCCTTCACCTTCATCATGAAGTCGCCCCCGGCGACCGTGCTGATCAAGAAGGCCATCGGCTTGGGCAAGGGTTCGGACAAGGCGCACCTGAACAAGGTTGGCAAGATCACCCGCGCTCAGCTGGAAGATATCGCCAAGGCCAAGATGAAGGACCTGAACGCCGCTGACCTGGATGGCGCGGTGAAGATCATTGCCGGTTCCGCCCGCTCGATGGGCGTGATCGTGGAGGGCGTGTAAATGGCCAAGCTCACGAAAAAAGCCAAGGCCCTGCAGGGCAAGGTCGACAGCCTGAAGCTGTACCCGATCACTGAAGCGCTGGCTCTCGTCAAGAGCTGCGCCACCGCCAAGTTCGACGAATCGATCGACGTGGCCGTCCAACTCGGCATCGACGCGAAGAAGTCCGACCAGGTCGTTCGCGGCGCTGTCGTGATGCCCAACGGCACCGGCAAGACCAAGCGCGTGGCGGTGTTCGCCCAAGGCGCCAAGGCTGAAGAGGCCAAGGCTGCTGGCGCCGATGTGGTCGGCATGGAAGACCTGGCCGAGCAGATCAAGGGTGGCAACATCAACTTCGACGTGGTCATCGCCTCGCCGGACACGATGCGCGTCGTCGGTACGCTGGGTCAGATCCTGGGTCCCCGCGGCTTGATGCCGAACCCGAAGGTCGGAACCGTGACGCCGGACGTGGCGACCGCGGTGAAGAACGCCAAGGCGGGCCAGGTGCAGTTCCGCGTCGACAAGGCCGGGATCATCCACGGCACGATCGGTCGCCGTTCGTTCGACGACGAGAAGCTGGTGGGCAACCTGTCTGCGCTGCTCGAAGCCCTGAACAAGGCCAAGCCGGCGTCCAGCAAGGGTGTGTACCTGCGCAAGGTCGCGGTGTCGTCGACGATGGGCGTGGGCGCCCGGGTCGACATCGCTTCCGTGTCGGTCGCGCCGACCGCGGCCTGATCGGCCAAGAATCAAGGGCTGGCGCGCTGGTCTTGACGCGCCGACAAGCCCGATGAATTGGTGGGCCGCCGCCCGCTGGCTTCCGACGGGAAGCGCTGCGAGCGGCGGGCCATCCAAGACCGCTGGTGGGGCGACAGCCCAGGCTGTGGCCCCTTAATGGGCACCCCGGTGCCGACCAGCGCAGATGGCGTCCCCGCCGTGACGAAAGAGGTTTCAGTGAATCTGGAGCGTGTTTCGGAAGCGGCAAGGTCGCTGCAACCCGTTGTGCCGGTCGCCGCAAGGTGCCTGGCACGTCACTGTGAGGAGTAGACCTTGAGTCTCAACCGCAACGAGAAGGCCGCCGTGATTGCGGACGTGTCGGCGCAAGCCGCCAAGTCGCAAACGCTGGCGATCGCCGAGTACCGTGGCCTCACCGTCGAGAGCTTGAACAAGCTGCGCGTCGATGCGCGGTCCAAGGGTGTGTACCTTCACGTGCTGAAGAACACCCTGGCCCGTCGCGCTGTCGCCGGCACGCCGTTCGAGGTCGCGTCGGAGAGCATGGTCGGCCCGCTGATCTACGGCTTTTCCGAAGACGCTGTCGCCGCGGCCAAAGTCATCGCTGACTTTGCCAAGGGCAACGACAAGCTGGTCATCAAGGGTGGCGCCTATGCCGGCAAAGCCCTGAACGCCGATGGCGTGAAGGCCCTGGCTTCCGTGCCCAGCAAGGAAGTGCTGCTGTCGCAGATCGCCGGCTTGCTCAAGTCGCCGGTCCAGCGCACCGCTGCCGTCCTGGCTGCCCTGGCCAAGCAAAAGGGTGGTGGCGAAGCCGCCCCCGCCGAAGCCGCTGCCGCTTGAACGGCACCGCCTTCCATCCATTCACTGAATCACTGAAATACTGAGGTAACTCAAATGGCATTCGACAAAGACGCCTTCCTGACCGCCCTGGACAGCATGTCCGTCATGGAACTGAACGACCTGGTCAAGGCGATCGAAGAGAAGTTTGGCGTGTCTGCCGCTTCGATGGCCGCTCCGGCCGCTGGTGGTGGTGGTGCCGCCGCCGCCGCCGTCGAAGAGAAGACTGAATTCAACGTCGTGCTGCTCGAAGCCGGCGCGAACAAGGTCGGCGTGATCAAGGCCGTGCGCGAACTGACGGGCCTGGGCCTGAAGGAAGCCAAGGACATGGTCGACGGCGCTCCGAAGAACGTCAAGGAAGGCATCGCCAAGGCCGACGCCGAAGCCGCCGTCAAGAAGCTGGTCGAAGCCGGCGCCAAGGCCGAGATGAAGTGATCCCGCGCGGGCCCTTCGCGGGGCCCGTTGGCGAGACCACCGCGAAACCCGGCGTGCCGGGTTTCCCAGTGTTCTCTGATCCGACTGCAGAAGAACCGGTTTGGTCGGGCTCCGGTGCAACGCCGGGGTTGTCCGCCAGCGGTTGGTAGTGGCCAACCACCAAGCCTCGGGCCGCCCAAAGGCCTGAGTAGCCAGTCGCCCCGAGGAGGTGCGGGCACGGCCGGCGCGCACCCTCACCACGGAGTCTTTCATGGCGCAAGCAACCCCCTACAGCTACACCGAGCGCAAGCGGATCCGCAAGAGCTTCGGCAAGCGTGAGAGCGTTCTCAACGTCCCGTATCTGCTCACCATGCAGCGGGAATCCTACGTCGCCTTCCTTCAAAAGGATGTGCCGCCGCAACAGCGCAAGCCCGAAGGCTTGCAGGCGGCCTTCCTGTCCGCGTTCCCGATCGTTTCGCACAACGGGTTCGTGGAGATGAAGTTCATCGAGTTCAACATCGCCCGCCCGGCGTTCGACACCCGCGAATGTCAGCAGCGCGGCCTGACCTATGCAGCGGCCGTGCGCGCGAAGCTGCAGATGATCATCTACGACCGTGAATCGCACCCGGCGAAGGTCGTCAAGGAGATCAAGGAGCAAGAGGTCTACATGGGCGAAGTTCCGCTCATGACCGACTACGGCTCGTTCATCGTCAATGGCACCGAGCGTGTCATCGTCAGCCAGTTGCATCGCTCGCCTGGCGTGTTCTTCGAGCACGACAAGGGCAAGACGCACTCGTCCGGCAAGCTGCTGTTCTCGGCCCGGATCATTCCTTACCGCGGCTCGTGGCTGGACTTCGAATTCGACCCGAAGGACATCCTCTATTTCCGTGTCGACCGTCGCCGCAAGATGCCGGTCACGATCCTGCTGAAGGCCATCGGCCTGAATCCGGAAGCGATCCTCGCCCACTTCTTCAGCAACGACATGTTCCGGCTGATGGACACCGGCGCCCAGCTGGAGTTCGTGCCCGAGCGTCTGAAGGGCGAAGTGGCTCGCTTCGACATCACCGACAAGTCCGGCAATGTCGTCGTCGAGAAGGACAAGCGGATCACGGCGCGCCACGTCCGCCAGCTTGAGCAGTCGGGTACCAACCACATTTCGGTGCCGGAAGACTTCCTGGTGGGCCGCGTGATCGCCCGCAACATGGTCGACCCGGACACCGGCGAGATCATCGCCAAGGCCAACGATGAGTTGACGGAATCGCTGCTGAAGAAGCTGCGCGCCGCCGGCATCAAGGAGCTGCCCTGCCTGTTCACCAACGAACTGGATCAGGGTGCCTACATCAGCCAGACGCTGTCGCTGGACGAAACGGCCGATCAACTGGCCGCGCGCGTCGCGATCTACCGCATGATGCGCCCCGGCGAGCCGCCGACCGAAGACGCAGTCGAGGCCCTGTTCGGCCGCCTGTTCTACAACGCCGACACCTACGATCTGTCGCGCGTCGGCCGAATGAAGTTCAATGCCCGCGTGGGCCGCGACGTGCCGGAAGGCCCGATGACGCTGTCCAACGAGGACATCCTTGACGTGGTCAAGATCCTCGTCGAACTGCGCAACGGCCGCGGCGAAGTCGACGACATCGACCACCTGGGCAACCGTCGCGTGCGTTGCGTCGGCGAACTGGCTGAGAACCAGTACCGCTCGGGTCTGGCCCGCATCGAGAAGGCTGTGAAAGAGCGTCTGGGCCAGGCTGAAACCGAAGCCCTGATGCCGCACGACCTGATCAACTCCAAGCCGATCTCCGCGGCGCTGAAGGAGTTCTTCGGGGCGAGCCAGCTGTCGCAGTTCATGGACCAGACCAACCCGCTGTCCGAGATCACGCACAAGCGTCGCGTCTCGGCCCTGGGCCCGGGTGGTCTGACCCGCGAGCGCGCCGGCTTCGAAGTCCGTGACGTGCACCCCACCCACTACGGCCGCGTCTGCCCGATCGAAACGCCGGAAGGCCCGAACATCGGTCTGATCAACTCGCTCGCCCTGTACGCGCAGTTGAACGAGTACGGCTTCCTCGAAACGCCTTACCGCCGTGTGGTCGACGGTCACGTGACCGACCAGATCGACTACCTGTCGGCGATCGAAGAAGGCAAGTACGTGATCGCCCAGGCGAACGCCTCGCTCGACAAGGGTGGCAAGCTGATCGACGAGCTGGTCTCCGCGCGTGAGAACGGCGAATCGGTGCTGACCTCGCCGGAACGCATCCAGTACATGGACGTGGCGCCGACGCAGATCGTGTCCGTCGCGGCCTCGCTGGTGCCATTCCTCGAGCACGACGATGCGAACCGCGCACTGATGGGCGCGAACATGCAGCGCCAGGCCGTGCCGACCCTGCGCCCTGAAAAGGCGCTGGTGGGTACCGGTGTCGAGCGCGTCGCTGCGGTCGACTCGGGCACCGTGGTGACCGCTCGCCGCGGCGGGGTGGTGGACTACGTCGACACCAACCGTGTGGTGATCCGGGTCAACGACGATGAAACCGTCGCCGGTGAAGTCGGTGTCGACATCTACAACCTGATCAAGTACCAGCGTTCGAACCAGAACACGAACATCCACCAACGTGCCATCGTCAAGCGTGGCGACAAGGTGGCGTCGGGTGACGTGGTGGCTGACGGCGCGTCGACCGACCTGGGCGAGCTCGCGCTCGGCCAGAACATGCTCGTCGCGTTCATGCCCTGGAACGGCTACAACTTCGAGGATTCGATCCTCATCAGCGAACGCGTCGTCGCCGAAGACCGCTACACCTCGATCCACATCGAGGAACTGGTGGTCAACGCCCGCGACACCAAGCTGGGTGCCGAGGAAATCACGCGCGACATCCCGAACCTGTCCGAGCAGCAACTGGCTCGTCTGGACGAATCGGGCATCGTCTACATCGGCGCCGAGGTGAACCCCGGTGACGTGTTGGTCGGCAAGGTCACGCCCAAGGGCGAGACCACCCTGACGCCGGAAGAAAAGCTGCTGCGCGCCATCTTCGGCGAGAAGGCTTCGGACGTGAAGGACACGTCACTGCGTGTCGACCAGGGCACCAGCGGCACGGTCATCGACGTCCAGGTCTTCACGCGTGAAGGCATCCAGCGCGACAAGCGCGCCCAACAGATCATCGACGATGAACTGAAGCGCTTCCGCCTCGACCTGAACGACCAGCTGCGTATCGTGGAGGCCGACGCGTTCGACCGGATCGAGAAGCTGCTGAACGGCAAGGTCGCCAACGGTGGCCCGCAGAAGATCGCCAAGGGCACGGTCATCGACAAGGCCTACCTGGCCTCGATCGACAAGTACCACTGGTTCGACGTGCGCCCCGCCGAAGACGAAGTGGCCAACCAGCTCGAGTCGATCAAGAACTCGCTCGAGCAAACCCGCCACGGCTTCGACCTCGCCTTCGAAGAGAAGCGCAAGAAGCTGACGCAAGGCGACGAGCTGCAAGCCGGCGTGCTGAAGATGGTGAAGGTGTACCTCGCCGTCAAGCGTCGCCTGCAGCCTGGTGACAAGATGGCCGGCCGCCACGGCAACAAGGGTGTGGTGTCGAAGATCGTTCCGATCGAAGACATGCCCTACATGGCCGACGGCACCCCGTGCGACATCGTGCTGAACCCGCTGGGCGTTCCCTCGCGGATGAACGTCGGCCAGGTGCTGGAAGTGCACTTGGGCTGGGCCGGCAAGGGCATTGGCCAGCGCATCGGCGACATGCTGCAGCAACAAGCGGCGGTGGCCGAGCTGCGCAAGTTCATGGAAGAGCTGTACAACAAGTCCGGTGGCAAGACAGAGCGTCTGGACGACCTGACCGACAAGGAAGTGGTCGAAATGGCGCGTGAGCTGACGAAGGGTGTTCCCTTCGCCACCCCGGTCTTCGACGGTGCGGCGGAGGAAGAAATCCGCGGCATGTTGAAGCTCGCCTACCCGGACGACATCGCTGCCCGCAAGGGTCTGACGGCCACGCGCACGCAGGCCACCCTGCACGACGGCCGCACCGGCGAAGCCTTCGAGCGCCCGGTCACCGTGGGCTACATGCACGTGCTGAAGCTGCACCACTTGGTGGACGACAAGATGCACGCCCGCTCGACCGGCCCGTACTCGCTCGTCACCCAGCAACCGCTGGGCGGCAAGGCGCAGTTCGGTGGCCAGCGCTTCGGTGAGATGGAAGTGTGGGCCTTGGAAGCCTACGGCGCGTCCTACGTGCTGCAGGAGATGCTGACCGTCAAGTCCGACGACGTGAATGGCCGCACCAAGGTCTACGAGAACATCGTCAAGGGCGAGCACGCGATCGATGCCGGCATGCCGGAATCGTTCAACGTGCTGGTGAAGGAAATTCGTTCGCTCGGCATCGACATCGAGCTCGAGCGCAACTAAAGGAGAAAAGGCATGAAGGGACTACTCGACCTTTTCAAGCAGTTCACCCCCGACGAACACTTCGACGCGATCAAGATCGGGCTCGCTTCGCCCGAAAAGATCCGCTCGTGGTCGTTCGGTGAGGTGAAGAAGCCCGAGACCATCAACTACCGCACTTTCAAGCCGGAGCGTGACGGCCTGTTCTGCGCCAAGATCTTTGGCCCGATCAAGGACTACGAGTGCCTGTGCGGCAAGTACAAGCGCCTGAAGCACCGCGGCGTGATCTGCGAGAAGTGCGGCGTCGAAGTGACCCAGACCAAGGTGCGCCGCGAGCGCATGGGCCACATCGACCTGGCCGCGCCCTGTGCCCACATCTGGTTCCTGAAGTCGCTGCCGTCGCGTCTGGGCCTGGTGCTCGACATGACGCTGCGCGACATCGAGCGCGTGCTGTACTTCGAAGCCTACGTGGTCGTCGACCCGGGCATGACGCCGCTGAAGAAGTTCTCGATCATGAGCGAGGACGACTACGAGGCCAAGCGCACCGAGTTCGGTGACGAGTTCATCGCCCTGATGGGCGCCGAGGGCATCAAGAAGCTGCTCGAGGAGATGGACCTCGACATCGAGATCGAGAAGCTGCGCGGCGACATGACCGGCTCGGAGCTCAAGGTCAAGAAGAACTCCAAGCGCCTGAAGGTGATGGAGGCCTTCAAGAAGTCGGGCATCAAGCCGCACTGGATGGTGATGGATGTGCTGCCAGTGCTGCCGCCGGACCTGCGTCCGCTGGTGCCGCTGGATGGTGGCCGCTTCGCCACGTCCGACCTGAACGACCTGTACCGCCGCGTCATCAACCGGAACAACCGGTTGGCTCGTCTGCTGGAGCTGAAGGCCCCCGAAATCATCGTGCGCAACGAAAAGCGCATGCTGCAGGAAGCCGTCGACTCGCTGCTGGACAACGGCCGCCGTGGCAAGGCCATGACCGGTGCGAACAAGCGCGCACTGAAGTCGTTGGCCGACATGATCAAGGGCAAGAGCGGCCGCTTCCGCCAGAACCTGCTGGGCAAGCGCGTCGACTACTCGGGCCGTTCGGTCATCACCGTGGGCCCGACGCTCAAGCTGCACCAGTGCGGCCTGCCGAAGCTGATGGCGCTGGAGCTGTTCAAGCCCTTCATCTTCTCGCGCCTGGAGGCCATGGGCATCGCCACCACCATCAAGGCGGCGAAGAAGGAAGTGGAATCGGGCACCCCGGTGGTCTGGGACATCCTTGAAGAAGTCATCAAGGAACACCCGGTCATGCTGAACCGCGCACCGACGCTGCACCGCCTGGGCATCCAGGCGTTCGAGCCGGTGCTGATCGAAGGCAAGGCGATCCAGCTGCACCCGCTGGTCTGCGCAGCGTTCAACGCCGACTTCGACGGTGACCAGATGGCCGTGCACGTGCCGCTGTCGATCGAAGCGCAGATGGAAGCGCGCGCGCTGATGCTCGCCTCGAACAACGTGCTCTTCCCGGCTTCGGGCGAGCCGTCGATCGTGCCGTCTCAGGACGTGGTGCTGGGCCTGTACTACGCCACCCGCGAGCGCATCAACGGCAAGGGCGAAGGCATGATCTTCTCCGACGTCGTGGAGCTGCAGCGCGCGCTCGACAACGGCGCCGTGGAGATCACCGCGAAGGTGTCGGTGCGATTGACCGAGTGGGTCAAGGACGCACAGGGCGAATTCCAGCCTGAGACCAAGCTGGTCGAGACGACCGTCGGCCGTGCGTTGCTGTCCGAGATCCTGCCCAAGGGCCTGCCTTTCTCGAACATCAACAAGGCGCTGAAGAAGAAAGAGATCTCTCGCCTGATCAACACCTCGTTCCGCAAGTGCGGTCTGAAGGAAACGGTCGTCTTCGCCGACAAGCTGCTGCAGTCCGGCTTCCGCCTGGCGACCCGCGCTGGCATCTCGATCGCGATCGACGACATGCTGGTGCCCGAGCAGAAGCACGGCCTGATCGAGCGCGCCGAGAAGGAAGTCAAGGAGATCGAACAGCAGTACGTCTCCGGCCTCGTCACCGCGGGTGAGCGCTACAACAAGGTGGTGGACATCTGGGGCAAGACCGGCGACGAAGTCGGCAAGGTCATGATGAGCCAGCTGTCCAAGCAGAAGGTCATCGACCGCCACGGCAAGGAAGTCGATCAGGAGTCGTTCAACTCCATCTACATGATGGCGGACTCCGGCGCCCGCGGTAGCGCGGCCCAGATTCGGCAGCTGGCCGGTATGCGCGGCCTGATGGCCAAGCCGGACGGCTCAATCATCGAGACGCCGATCACCGCGAACTTCCGCGAAGGTCTGAACGTTCTGCAGTACTTCATCTCCACGCACGGTGCTCGTAAGGGTCTGGCGGATACGGCGCTGAAGACCGCGAACTCGGGCTACCTCACTCGCCGTCTGGTCGACGTGACACAGGATCTGGTCGTCACCGAAGACGATTGCGGCACCGAGCACGGCTTCGCGATGCGCGCGCTGGTCGAAGGCGGTGAGGTGATCGAATCGCTGCGCGACCGCATCCTGGGCCGAGTGGCGGCCGTGGAAGTGCTGCACCCTGAAACCCAGCAGGTCGTGATCCCGGCGGGCGCGATGCTCGACGAAGACACGCTGGACATCATCGAGGCTGCAGGCGTCGACGAAGTGAAGGTCCGCACGCCGCTGACCTGCGAAACGCGTTTCGGACTGTGCGCCAGGTGCTATGGCCGCGACCTGGGCCGCGGCGGGCTGGTGAACACCGGCGAGGCCGTGGGCGTGATCGCCGCGCAGTCGATCGGTGAGCCGGGCACGCAGCTGACCATGCGGACGTTCCACATCGGTGGTGCGGCGTCGCGTGCGGCAGTGGCCTCGAGCGTCGATGCGAAGTCCGATGGTTTCATCGGCTTCAACCCGACGATGCGCTACGTGACGAACGGCAAGGGCGAGTTGGTGGTGATTTCGCGTTCTGGCGAAATCGTCATCTCCGACCAGCATGGCCGTGAGCGCGAGCGTCACAAGGTGCCATACGGCGCGACCCTGAACGTCAAGCCCGATCAGCAGATCAAGGCCGGCACCGTGCTGGCCAACTGGGATCCGCTGACCCGCCCGATCATCACCGAGTTCGCCGGCAAGGCGAAGTTCGAGAACGTCGAGGAAGGCGTCACCGTCGCCAAGCAGGTGGACGAAGTCACCGGTCTGTCGACACTGGTGGTGATCGACCCGAAGCGCCGCGGCGCTGCCAAGGTCGTCCGCCCGCAGGTCAAGCTGCTGGACGCTGCCGGCCAGGAAGTGAAGATCCCCGGCACCGACCACTCGGTGACGATCGGCTTCCAGGTCGGATCGCTGGTGCAAATCCGCGACGGACAGGACCTGTTGCCTGGCGAGGTGCTGGCGCGTATTCCGGTGGAAGGGCAGAAGACCCGTGACATCACCGGCGGTCTGCCGCGGGTGGCTGAGCTGTTCGAAGCCCGCTCGCCCAAGGACAAGGGCACGCTGGCCGAGATCACCGGCACGGTGTCGTTCGGCAAGGAGACCAAGGGCAAGGTTCGCCTGCAGATCACCGATCCGGACGGCAAGGTGTTCGAAGAGCTGGTGCCGAAGGAAAAGAACATCCTGGTGCACGAAGGCCAGGTGGTCAACCGTGGCGAACTGATCGTCGACGGCGCGGCGGATCCGCAGGACATCCTGCGTCTGCTGGGGGTCGAAGAGCTGGCGCGTTACATCGTCGACGAAGTGCAGGACGTGTACCGCTTGCAGGGCGTGAAGATCAACGACAAGCACATCGAGGTGATCGTTCGCCAGATGCTGCGTCGGGTGCAGATCGTCAACCCGGGCGATTCGAACTACATCGCCGGCGAGCAGGTCGAGCGTTCGGAGCTGTCGAACACGAACGATCGCCTCCGCTCCGAAGGCAAGGTCACTGCGACCTACGCCGACGTCCTGCTGGGGATCACGAAGGCCTCGTTGTCGACCGACTCGTTCATCTCGGCGGCGTCGTTCCAGGAAACGACGCGCGTGCTGACCGAAGCGGCGATCATGGGCAAGCGCGACGAGCTGCGTGGCCTGAAGGAAAACGTGATCGTCGGCCGCTTGATCCCGGCGGGTACGGGCATGGCCTTCCACCAGGCTCGCAAGGCCAAGGAGGACATGGACGAGTCCGAGCGCCGCGCGATTGCGCTGCAGGAAGCAGAGGAACTCGCGTCAGCCCAGCTCGCCAGCCTGGAGACCCAGACCGGTGGTCAGGGTGGTGGCGAGCCCAGCGGCGAGTAAGCCACGTCAGCCGATCTGATCGGCTGATCGACACAGAGGGCGGCCCGCGGGTCGCCCTTTTTTCTGGCGAGCCTCAAACACTGGACGAGCGCCATGCGCTGTGCCAACCGGGGCCGTCGACGATCCGAACGCCGGCCAAGGCCAACGCTCGCCGGCGAAGCTTCAGCACGGCGCGGTCGCGGCTCACGAGCCAGCCCGCCCGCGCCGTGACCGCCAGATCAATGAACTTCTGATCGTCGGCATCGGTGCAACGCAACGCGCGCGCCAAGGCGGCGGGCGAGGGGGCTTCGGCATGCATCTGTACATGCCGGTCGAAAAACTCCAGCACCATTGAGCCAGGGTTGGACCAACGAGGCCCGAATCCTCTGGCCAACACATGCGCAAGCTCGTCGCGCATGGCGGGCGTGGCAATCCATTGCCAACCCGCATCAGGGCCCGGAGTGGGCCAGCCGCTCCAATCCGGGTGCCGGAAGTACTGCCAATCCAGGACGGTCTGAGTGTCCAGGACCACCAATTGAAGCTTTCCCGCGAAGCCTTCGCTCACTTCAATTGCGGCGCACTGGGGCACTTCGGTACTTTCTCTGCGTGTCAAGTCTTTGGTTGCGGCAATGGCCCGCGGCGAATATAATGGAGGGCTTTTCGGCAGATTCTGCTGCGCTCTTTGCCTTGAGCGGCACAGGTTGCGAGAGATCACGGCGGGCCTCTGACAGGCCCAAGAGGGCTCCAGGTCCTCGCCGGCACCACAGGTTCCGGTGGCTGATGATCCGCACTGTGCCAGTTCCTCGCCTCGGAACGCTCGGCACCATCCCCCCGGAAAGAATCGAATCCACGTAACTTCAAACGGGAACAAGTTACCCATGCCCACCATCAACCAGCTCGTGCGCCAAGGCCGTCAGGTCGAGGTCACGAAGTCCAAGTCGCCTGCGATGCAGAACTGCCCGCAGCGCCGCGGTGTTTGCACCCGCGTCTACACCACCACCCCGAAGAAGCCGAACTCGGCGCTTCGAAAGGTGGCCAAGGTGCGTCTGACCAACGGTTTCGAGGTCATCTCGTACATCGGTGGTGAAGGCCACAACCTGCAGGAGCACAGCGTGGTGCTGGTGCGCGGCGGCCGGGTGAAGGATCTGCCGGGCGTGCGCTACCACATCGTGCGCGGCTCGCTGGACTTGCAAGGCGTCAAGGACCGCAAGCAATCGCGTTCGAAGTACGGCGCCAAGCGCCCGAAGAAGGCCTGAGCAGCTTGAATTGAAACGAGGTCGTCACGTCCGGCTGCGAAGCTGGAAGGTGTCGACAAGAACGCGGCAAGGGCCGGTGCCCGAGCCGAGTAAGTGAAAGACCCACGCCAGAAGGCACCTAGTGGTCTTTCGCGGTGAGAGCGACAGCTCCACCAACTGAAGACAAAGGAAGAGTGAAATGCCACGTCGTCGCGAAGTACCCAAGCGCGAGATCCTGCCGGACCCGAAGTTCGGCTCTGTTGACCTGTCCAA
The DNA here is from genome assembly GCF_038066555.1 of Ideonella lacteola. Classification (NCBI taxonomy): domain Bacteria; kingdom Pseudomonadati; phylum Pseudomonadota; class Betaproteobacteria; order Burkholderiales; family Sphaerotilaceae; genus Ideonella; species Ideonella lacteola. The sequence continues at coordinate 43,444 of NZ_JBBUTG010000010.1, forward strand.
GTTCATGAACGTCATCATGGAATCGGGCAAGAAGGCCGTCGCCGAGCGCATCATCTACGGTGCGCTCGACCAGGTCGAGAAGAAGGCCAACAAGGATCCGCTGGAAGTCTTCATGGTCGCGCTGAACAACGTGAAGCCGATGGTCGAAGTCAAGTCCCGCCGCGTGGGTGGTGCGAACTACCAAGTTCCCGTGGAAGTTCGTCCCGTCCGCCGGATGGCCCTGGCCATGCGTTGGTTGAAGGAATCGGCTCGCAAGCGCGGCGAAAAGTCGATGGCCGCACGTCTGGCCAATGAGCTGCTGGAGGCCTCTGAAGGTCGCGGCGGCGCAATGAAGAAGCGCGACGAAGTTCACCGCATGGCGGAAGCCAACAAGGCGTTCTCGCACTTCCGCTTCTAAGATCCTCGTTTCCCCGGCCGCCTAGGGTTAGCACTGACCCTGGCGGCCCTTCGTATTTGGAGTGACACCATGGCTCGCAAGACCCCCATCGAGCGCTACCGCAACATCGGTATCTCGGCGCACATCGACGCTGGCAAGACCACGACGACCGAGCGCATCCTCTACTACACCGGTGTGAACCACAAGATCGGTGAAGTGCACGACGGTGCCGCCACGATGGACTGGATGGAGCAGGAGCAGGAGCGTGGCATCACGATCACCTCTGCTGCAACGACCTGCTTCTGGAAGGGCATGGACATGTCGTTCCCGGAGCACCGCTTCAACATCATCGACACCCCGGGGCACGTCGACTTCACCATTGAGGTGGAGCGCTCGATGCGCGTGCTGGATGGCGCGTGCATGGTGTATTGCGCCGTTGGTGGCGTGCAGCCGCAGTCGGAAACCGTTTGGCGCCAGGCCAACAAGTACAAGGTGCCCCGTCTGGCGTTCGTCAACAAGATGGACCGCACCGGTGCGAACTTCTTCAAGGTCTATGACCAGATGAAGACCCGCCTCAAGGCCAACCCTGTGCCCATCGTCGTGCCCATCGGCGCCGAAGACAACTTCAAGGGCGTGGTGGACCTGTTCAAGATGAAGGCCATCATTTGGGATGAGGCCAGCCAGGGCATGAAGTTCAGCTACGAGGACATTCCGGCCGACTTGGTGGCCGATTCCCAGAAGTGGCGCGAGCAGATGATCGAAGCGGCTGCCGAGGCGAGCGAAGAGCTGATGAACAAGTACCTCGAGACGGGCGAGCTGTCCGAGGAAGAGATCAAGCAGGGTCTGCGCACTCGCACCATCGCGACCGAGATCCAGCCGATGCTGTGCGGCACCGCCTTCAAGAACAAGGGCGTGCAGCGCATGCTCGACGCGGTGATCGAGTTCCTGCCGTCGCCTGTCGACATCCCGTCCGTGACGGGCACCGACGAAGACGAGAAGGAAATCTCCCGCAAGGCGGACGACGGCGAAAAGTTCTCTGCCCTGGCGTTCAAGCTGATGACCGACCCGTATGTCGGCCAGCTGACCTTCGTGCGCGTCTACTCGGGCGTGCTGAAGTCGGGTGACTCGGTCTACAACCCGATTCGCGGAAAGAAGGAGCGTATCGGCCGGATCCTGCAAATGCACGCCAACCAGCGTGAAGAAATCAAGGAGATTCTGGCTGGCGACATCGCGGCTTGCGTCGGCTTGAAGGACGTCACGACTGGCGAAACGCTGTGCGATCCGGAATCGATCATCACGCTCGAGAAGATGGTCTTCCCCGAGCCCGTCATCTCTCAGGCCGTCGAACCGAAGACCAAGGCCGACCAGGAAAAGATGGGCATCGCCCTGTCGCGCCTGGCGGCTGAAGATCCTTCGTTCCGCCTGCGTACCGACGAAGAGTCCGGCCAGACGATCATCTCCGGCATGGGCGAGCTGCACCTGGAAATCATCGTCGACCGCATGAAGCGCGAGTTCGGCGTGGAAGCCAACGTGGGCAAGCCGCAGGTGGCTTACCGCGAAACGATTCGCAAGACCGCCACGGATGTTGAAGGCAAGTTCGTTCGCCAGTCCGGTGGTAAGGGCCAGTACGGCCACGTCGTGCTCACCGTCGAGCCGCAAGAGCCGGGCAAGGGCTTCGAGTTCGTCGACGCCATCAAGGGCGGCGTGGTCCCGCGCGAGTTCATTCCGGCGGTCGAGAAGGGCGTTGTCGATACGCTGCCGAACGGCGTGCTGGCGGGTTACCCCGTGGTGGACGTCAAAGTCACGCTGACCTTCGGTTCGTACCACGAAGTGGACTCGAACGAAAACGCGTTCAAGATGGCTGCTTCGATGGGCTTCAAGGAAGCCTGCCGACGCGCCTCGCCCGTCATCCTGGAACCGATGATGGCCGTGGAAGTCGAGACGCCTGAAGATTACGCCGGCTCGGTGATGGGCGATCTGTCGTCGCGTCGGGGCATGGTCCAGGGCATGGATGACATGCCTGGCGGCGGCAAGATCATCAAGGCGGAAGTGCCACTGTCCGAGATGTTCGGCTACTCGACGACCCTGCGCTCGATGTCGCAAGGCCGTGCGACGTACACGATGGAGTTCAAGCACTACAGCGAAGCTCCGAAGAACGTTGCCGACGCGATCATCACCGCTCGCGGCAAGTAATCCATTCCCGTGCCCCTTGTTGGGGCCGGTCTTCGGCTGTGCGTCTCCCGCTGCCCGTGGCGGGAGGTTCAACGACACAGTGAAGACCTAAAACCTCTCACGGGCCAATGCTCTTTCCTGGAGAAAAGAAATGGCAAAAGGCAAGTTTGAACGGACCAAGCCGCACGTGAACGTGGGCACGATTGGTCACGTGGACCATGGCAAGACGACGCTGACGGCGGCGATCACGACGGTGCTGTCGACCAAGTTCGGCGGCGAAGCCAAGGCCTACGACCAGATCGATGCGGCGCCGGAAGAAAAGGCGCGCGGCATCACGATCAACACCGCCCACGTCGAGTACGAGACGGCCAACCGCCACTACGCCCACGTGGACTGCCCGGGCCACGCCGACTACGTCAAGAACATGATCACCGGCGCCGCCCAGATGGACGGCGCGATCCTGGTGTGCTCGGCCGCCGATGGCCCGATGCCCCAGACGCGTGAGCACATCCTGCTGGCCCGCCAGGTGGGCGTGCCCTACATCATCGTCTTCCTGAACAAGTGCGACATGGTCGACGACGCCGAGCTGCTCGAGCTCGTCGAGATGGAAGTGCGCGAACTGCTGAGCAAGTACGACTTCCCCGGCGACGACACCCCGATCATCAAGGGTTCGGCCAAGCTTGCGATGGAAGGCGACAAGGGCGACCTGGGCGAGCAAGCCATCATGCGCCTGGCCGACGCGCTGGACAGCTACATCCCGACGCCTGAGCGCGCCATCGACGGCACGTTCCTGATGCCCGTGGAAGACGTGTTCTCGATCTCGGGTCGCGGCACCGTGGTGACCGGCCGTGTCGAACGCGGCGTGGTCAAGGTCGGCGAAGAAATCGAAATCGTGGGCATCAAGGCCACGCAGAAGACGACCTGCACGGGCGTCGAAATGTTCCGCAAGCTGCTGGACCAAGGTCAAGCGGGCGACAACGTGGGCATTCTGCTGCGCGGCACGAAGCGCGAAGAAGTCGAGCGCGGCCAAGTGCTGTGCAAGCCCGGCTCGATCAAGCCGCACACGCACTTCACCGCCGAGGTGTACGTGCTGTCCAAGGAAGAAGGCGGCCGCCACACGCCGTTCTTCAACAACTACCGCCCGCAGTTCTACTTCCGCACGACGGACGTGACCGGCGCGGTGGAGCTGCCCAAGGATAAGGAAATGGTCATGCCTGGCGACAACGTCAGCATCACCGTCAAGCTGATCGCCCCGATCGCCATGGAAGAAGGCCTGCGCTTCGCCATCCGTGAAGGCGGCCGCACCGTCGGCGCCGGCGTCGTCGCCAAGATCATCGAGTAATTGCATGACCGGCTGGCCCGTGCACTGTGCGGGTTGGCCTCAATGCTCTTTAAAGGAACCGTCATGCAAAAGCAAAAGATCCGCATCCGCCTGAAGGCTTTCGATTACAAGCTGATCGACCAGTCGGCACTCGAGATCGTCGACACCGCCAAGCGCACGGGCGCCATCGTCAAGGGCCCGGTGCCCCTGCCGACCCGCATGCAGCGTTTCGACATCCTGCGTTCGCCGCACGTCAACAAGACGTCGCGCGACCAGTTCGAGATCCGCACGCACCAGCGCCTGATGGACATCGTCGACCCGACCGACAAGACGGTGGACGCGCTGATGAAGCTGGACCTGCCCGCAGGCGTCGACGTCGAGATCAAGCTGCAGTAAACGCTGCGCCTCGCGGCGCGGCGGCCAGTTGCGGAAAACTCTCCTGGTCGCTATACTCGCGAGCTTTCCCGAAAGCCGGGTGGTGTTCTGCGCCGCCCGGCTTTCCATTCGTCAGCCCGGCCAATCGATGTCGGGTCGTGTAAACCGGCCTCTCCCATGAGGGGCGGAGAAAAAACCATGAGTCTTAGCAATCGCCTCGGATTGCTGGGCCGCAAGGTGGGCATGATGCGCGTATTCACGGATGACGGCGACGCCGTCCCCGTGACCGTGCTGGATGTGTCCAACAACCGTGTGACCCAGGTCAAGACCGTTGAGACCGACGGCTACAGCGCCATTCAGGTGGCGTTCGGTGCGCGCAAAGCGTCGCGCGTCACCAAGCCGGAAGCGGGCCACCTCGCCAAGGCGGGTGTTGAAGCCGGCGAAGTCCTGAAGGAATTCCGCGTCCCGGCTGAAGTCGTCGCCGAATACAAGGCTGGTGCCACGGTGCCTGTCACGCTGTTCGCCGCCGGCCAGAAGGTTGACGTGCAAGGCACCTCGATCGGTAAGGGCTACGCAGGCACCATCAAGCGCCACAACTTCAGCTCGCAGCGCGCGTCGCACGGTAACAGCCGTTCGCACAACGTCCCGGGCTCGATCTCGATGGCGCAGGATCCTGGCCGTGTGTTCCCCGGCAAGAAGATGACCGGCCACATGGGCGTCGAGACCGTCACCACCCAGAACCTCGACGTGATCCGCATCGACGAAGCTCGCCAGCTCATCCTGGTGCGCGGTGCGGTGCCGGGCGCCAAGAACGGCCATGTGGTCGTGCGCCCCGCGGTCAAGGTCAAGGTCAAGAAGGGAGCTTAAAGACATGCAGCTCGAGCTCCTGAACGAACAGGGCCAGGCCACCTCGAAGGTGGATGCGCCCGACACCGTGTTCGCGCGTGATTACAACGAAGCGCTGGTGCACCAGATCGTCGTGGCCTATCAGGCCAACGCCCGTCAAGGCACCCGCAAGCAGCTGACCCGCGCCGAAGTCCACCATTCGACCAAGAAGCCTTTCCGCCAAAAGGGCACCGGCCGCGCACGCGCCGGTATGACCTCGTCGCCGCTGTGGCGCGGGGGTGGTCGCATCTTCCCGAATACTCCTGACGAGAACTTCTCGCACAAGGTCAACAAGAAGATGTATCGCGCCGGCATGGCGGCGATCCTGTCGCAGTTGGCTCGTGACGGCCGTCTGGCGGTGGTCGATTCGCTGACCGTCGAAGCGCCGAAGACCAAGCTGTTGGCTGCCAAGTTCAAGGCCATGGGCCTGGACTCGGTGATGGTGATCGCCGACAGCGTCGACGACAACCTGATCCTCGCCTCGCGCAACCTGGCCAATGTGCTGGTTGTCGAGCCGCGCTACGCCGATCCGCTCTCGCTGGTCTTCTACAAGAAGGTGCTGGTGACCAAGGCCGCGATCGAGCAGCTCAAGGAGATGTTCGCATGAGCCGCATCAATCCGGTCCCGCAAAAGTACAACGAAGGGCGCCTCGCCCAGGTGCTGATCGCCCCGATCGTGTCGGAAAAGGCCACCCAGGTCGCCGAGAAGCACAACCAGGTGCTGTTCAAGGTCCTGCGTGATGCCACCAAGCCCGAGATCAAGGCGGCGGTCGAACTGCTGTTCAAGGTCGAGGTCGAGGCCGTGTCGGTTGTCAACATGAAGGGCAAGGTCAAGCGCTTCGGTCGTTCGATCGGTCGCCGTGACCATGTCAAGAAGGCTTATGTCTCGCTGAAGGCGGGCCAGGAGCTGAACTTCTCCGGGGAGGCTGCGTAAGTCATGCCAGTCGTCAAAGTCAAACCGACCTCCGCCGGCCGCCGTGCCGTCGTGAAGGTGGTGCACCCGCACCTGCACAAGGGCGCTCCGGAAGCTTCGCTGCTCGAGCCCCAGAAGCAGAACGCTGGCCGCAACAACAACGGCCACATCACGATGCGCCACAAGGGTGGTGGTCACAAGCACCACTACCGCGTTGTCGACTTCAAGCGCAACAAAGACGGCATTCCGGCGAAGGTCGAGCGCATCGAGTACGACCCGAACCGCACGGCCCACATCGCATTGGTGTGCTACGCCGACGGGGAGCGTCGCTACATCATTGCCCCGCGTGGCTTGGAAGTGGGTTCGACCATCCTGTCCGGCTCGGAAGCGCCGATCAAGGCGGGTAACACGCTGCCCATCCGCAACATCCCGGTGGGTTCGACCATCCACTGCATCGAGATGCTGCCTGGCAAGGGCGCTCAGATCGCCCGCTCGGCCGGCACCTCGGTGACGCTGATGGCCCGCGAAGGCACCTACGCCCAGCTGCGTTTGCGCTCGGGTGAAGTGCGCAAGATCCACATCGATTGCCGCGCCACCATCGGCGAGGTGTCGAACGAAGAGCACAACCTGCGCCAGTACGGCAAGGCCGGTGCGATCCGCTGGAAGGGCATCCGCCCGACCGTCCGTGGTGTGGCCATGAACCCGATCGATCACCCGCACGGTGGTGGTGAAGGTCGTACCGGTGAGGGCCAGGCTCCGGTGTCGCCGTGGAACACGCTCACCAAGGGCTATCGCACGCGCAACAACAAGCGTACGCAGACGTTCATCGTCTCGCGTCGCAAGAAGTGAGGCCGTAGAACATGGCACGTTCACTGAAGAAGGGTCCGTTCGTGGACCACCACCTCCTGGCCAAGGCCGAGAAGGCCGTGACCACGAAGGACAAGAAGCCCATCAAGACTTGGTCGCGTCGCTCGACCATCCTGCCGGACTTCATCGGCCTGACGATCGCCGTGCACAACGGCAAGCAGCATGTGCCGGTGTATGTGACGGACCAGATGGTCGGCCACAAGCTGGGCGAGTTCGCGCTGACCCGTACGTTCAAGGGTCACCCTGCGGACAAGAAGGCCAAGAAGTAAAGGAACACGACGATGGAAACCAAAGCAATCGTTCGTGGCGTTCGCCTGTCGGCCGACAAGGGCCGCCTGGTGGCCGACCTGGTCCGCGGCAAGAAGGTCGACCAGGCCCTGAACATCCTGAGCTACACCCAGAAGAAGGCTGCCGGCATCGTCAAGAAGGCGCTCGAGTCCGCGATCGCGAACGCCGAGCACAACGACGGGGCCGACATCGACGAGCTGAAGGTCACCTCGATCTACGTGGAGCAGGGCACCACGCTGAAGCGCTTCTCGGCTCGCGCCAAGGGCCGCGGCAACCGCATCAGCAAGGGCACTTGCCACATCTACGTGACCGTGGGGAACTAAAGGAAGACCATGGGACAGAAAATCCATCCGACCGGCTTCCGCTTGCCCGTCACGCGCGCTTGGGCGTCACGCTGGTATGCGTCGAGCCGCAACTTCGCCACCATGCTGGCCGAAGACCTGCAGGTGCGCGACTACCTCAAGACCCGCCTGAAGAATGCGGCCGTCTCGCGCATCCTGATCGAGCGTCCCGCCAAGAACGCCCGTATCACGATCTTCTCGGCTCGTCCGGGTGTCGTGATCGGCAAGAAGGGCGAAGACATCGAAAACCTGAAGGCCGAACTGACCCGCCGCTTGGGCGTGCCGGTGGCAGTGAACATCGAAGAAGTGCGTAAGCCCGAGATCGATGCGCAACTGATCGCCGACTCGATTACCCAGCAGCTGGAAAAGCGCATCATGTTCCGTCGCGCGATGAAGCGCGCGATGCAGAACGCGATGCGTCTGGGCGCCCAGGGCATCAAGATCATGTCGGCTGGCCGCCTCAACGGCATCGAAATCGCTCGTACCGAGTGGTATCGCGAAGGTCGCGTGCCGCTGCACACCCTGAAGGCTGACATCGACTACGGCTTCTCGGAAGCCAAGACCACCTACGGCGTCATCGGCGTCAAGGTCTGGGTCTACCGTGGTGACCGTCTGGGTGCTGGTGAAGCCCCGGTGGCCAAGCCGGAAGGCCAGGAAGAAGAGCGTCGTCCCCGTCGTCCGGCGCGTCCGGGCGCCCCGACCGGCCGCGGCCGTCCGGGTGGCGACCGAGGTGACCGTGGCGCTCCGCGTCAGGCCGCCGACCGGCCCGCCGAGGGTGGCGCAGCCGCCCCGGGCGGCGCTCCGGCTGTCAAGCGCGTGCGCAAGGCTGCCGCGCCTGCTGCTGGTGGCGAAGGCAAAGGAGAATAAGCATGCTGCAACCAGCACGTCGCAAGTTCCGCAAGGAACAGAAGGGCCGTAACACCGGCGTCGCCACCCGTGGCGCCAACGTGTCGTTCGGCGATTTCGGCCTCAAGGCGACCGAGCGCGGCCGCCTGACGGCCCGCCAGATCGAAGCGGCCCGTCGGGCCATCTCGCGCCACATCAAGCGCGGTGGCCGCATCTTCATCCGCATCTTCCCGGACAAGCCGATTTCTCAGAAGCCGGCCGAAGTCCGTATGGGTAACGGCAAGGGCAACCCCGAGTACTACGTCGCCGAAATCCAACCGGGCAAGGTGCTGTACGAGATCAACGGCGTTCCCGAGCAACTGGCTCGCGAAGCGTTCACGCTGGCGGCTGCGAAGCTTCCGCTGCGTTGCACCTTCGTGGCCCGCCAGATCGGCGCCTGACAAGGATAAGCACCATGAAAGCATCTGAACTGCGCGCCAAGGACGTCGCTGCGCTCGAGAAGGAAGTCACTGACCTCCTGAAGGCGCACTTCGGCCTGCGTATGCAAAAGGGTACCCAGCAGCTGTCGAACACGGCCACGCTGGGTGAGACCCGCCGCGATATCGCCCGTGCCAAGACCATCCTGGCCGAGAAGAAGAAGGGAGCTGCGAAGTGACCGAAGCTCAACAAGCCACCAAGAACACCCGCACTCTCGTCGGCAAGATTGTCAGCGACAAGCGCGCCAAGACCGTGACGGTGTTGGTCGAGCGTCGCACGGCGCATCCGCTCTACGGCAAGATCGTCGGCCGTTCGCGCAAGTACCACGCCCACGATGAAAAGGGTGAGTACCATCTGGGCGATACCGTCGAGATTGCCGAGTCGCGCCCGATGTCAAAGACCAAGAGCTGGGTCGTGACCCGCTTGGTTGAAAAGGCCCGCCTGGTCTGAGCCTGAAACGACGTCGCTTCCCAGGTCTGCGGCCTGCGGCGACGAACAAGCGGCCGAACGCTGGAATACTGGCGTCCGGCCGTTTCTCTTTTTGATGAGCCGTTGTCGGCATTCGCTCTGGAGCAACACATGATCAAGGTCGGAGACAAGCTGCCTTCGGGCGCTCTGAAAGAATTCATCGATGTCGAAGGAAACGGCTGTTCGCTGGGCCCCAACGCCTTCGACATTGAAAAGGAGTGCGCCGGAAAGTCGATCGCCCTGTTCGCTCTGCCGGGTGCCTTCACGCCGACCTGTTCCGCCAAGCATGTGCCTGGCTACATCGAGCAGGCTTCAGCACTCAAGGCTGCGGGCATTGACGAGATTTGGTGCGTGTCGGTGAACGACGCCTTCGTGATGGGGGCTTGGGGGCGGGAGCAGAAAGCCGCCGGGCATGTGCGAATGATGGCCGACGGCAGCGCGGAGTTCACCCGCGCCACCGGGCTGACGCTTGACTTGACGGCCCACGGAATGGGCCTTCGCTCGCAGCGCTATTCGATGTTGGTGGTCGACGGCGTGGTGAAGACACTGAACATCGAGGCACCCGGCAAGTTCGAGGTGAGCGACGCCGACACCATGCTGAAGCAGGCGCAGGCGTCCCGCTGAGTCTCCGAAATCTGCGCGAATTGTCTGTAGGCGCTTGACAAGCGATACGCAGCTCGCGCACAATCCACAGCTTCGCCGGAATTCGGCTCACGCATTCGCGTGACTCGGTTTCCGGATCCGCCCAAACAGCGGCCGCTCTGCGGCTTCTGACGGGCCCAAGACTGACCGAAGCGCCTGATCTCTCGCGGGCGCGGCGGGACAAGTTGGGGACACAAATGATCCAAATGCAATCGCGACTCGACGTCGCTGACAACACGGGCGCGAAGTCCGTCATGTGCATCAAGGTGCTCGGTGGTTCCAAGCGCCGGTATGCGGGCATTGGCGACATCATCAAGGTGTCGATCAAGGAAGCCGCTCCGCGTGGACGCGTCAAGAAGGGCGAGGTCTACAACGCGGTGGTGGTGCGCACGGCCAAGGGCGTGCGTCGCCAAGATGGTTCGCTGGTGAAGTTTGATGGCAATGCTGCCGTCCTGCTGAATGCCAAGCTTGAGCCGATTGGCACCCGCATCTTCGGCCCGGTGACGCGTGAGCTGCGTTCCGAGCGCTTCATGAAGATCGTGTCGCTGGCTCCGGAAGTGCTCTGACGCACCCGCGACGAGTAAAGGACAAACGCGATGAACAAGATTCGCAAAGGCGACCAGGTCGTGGTTCTGACGGGTCGTGACAAGGGCAAGCGCGGCACGGTGACCGAGCGCGTGGATGCTGACCACATCGTGGTCGAGGGCATCAACATGGTGAAGAAGCACGTCAAGCCGAACCCCCTCAAGGGTACGACCGGTGGCGTAGTGGACAAGACCATGCCGATTCACCAGTCAAACGTGGCCATCTGGAATGCGGCTGCTGGCAAGGCTGACCGCGTGGGCGTGAAGATCGGTGCCGATGGCAAGCGGGTCCGCGTCTACAAGTCCAGCGGCGAAGAGATCAAGGCCTGAGGAGCGCGAGCATGAGTCAAAAGCAAGAAGCCGCCGTCGTGGCGCGCCTGCAGGCTTACTACCAGGAAAAGGTGGTTCCCGACATGATGGCCAAGTTTGGCTACAAGTCGGTGATGGAAGTGCCTCGCCTGACCAAGATCACGCTGAACATGGGTGTCAGCGAGGCCGTGGCCGACAAGAAGGTCATGGAACACGCGGTGGGTGATCTGACGAAGATCGCCGGGCAGAAGCCTGTGGTGACCAAGAGCCGCAAGGCAATTGCCGGTTTCAAGATTCGCGATGGCGTGCCCATCGGTTGCATGGTGACGCTCCGCGGCGCCCGCATGTTCGAATTCTTGGACCGTTTCGTGACGATCGCGTTGCCGCGTGTGCGCGACTTCCGGGGTATCTCCGGTCGCTCGTTCGACGGCCGTGGCAACTACAACATCGGCGTAAAGGAACAGATCATCTTCCCGGAAATCGAGTACGACAAGATCGATGCGATCCGCGGTATGAACATTTCCTTCACGACCACTGCGAAGACCGACGACGAGTGCAAGGCGCTGCTCGCTGCGTTCCGCTTCCCGTTCAAGAACTGAGGTGACCTGTGGCTAAACTCTCCCTCAAGCAGCGTGAAGTCAAGCGCGAAAAGCTGGTTGCCAAGCACGCGAAGAAGTACGCCGAGCTCAAGGCCATCGTCGACGACGCCAAGAAGTCTGACGACGAGCGCTACGCCGCGCGTTTGGAGCTGCAAAAGCTGCCGCGCAACGCCAATCCGACGCGCCTGCGCAACCGCTGCGAACTGACCGGCCGTCCCCGCGGTACGTTCCGCAAATTCGGTCTGGCCCGTAACAAGATCCGCGAACTCGCCTTCAAGGGCGACATTCCTGGCGTGATCAAGGCCAGCTGGTAATCAAGGCGACAAGGAGAAAACACCATGAGCATGAGTGATCCTATCGCCGACATGCTGACCCGCATCCGCAACGCTCAGGCCGTTGAGAAGGCGACCGTGGCGATGCCCGCGTCGAAGCTCAAGGTCGCGATCGCGCAGGTGCTGAAGGACGAGGGTTACATCGATACCTTCGCGGTCAAGAATGAAGGCGGCAAGAGCGAGCTGGAAATCGGCTTGAAGTACTACGCGGGTCGTCCGGTGATCGAGCGCATCGAGCGCGTCAGCCGCCCTGGCCTGCGCATCTACCGCGGCCGTGACGCCATTCCTCAGGTCATGAACGGCCTGGGTGTGGCCATCGTCACCACGCCGAAGGGCGTGATGACCGACCGCAAGGCGCGTGCCGCCGGCGTCGGTGGCGAAGTGCTGTGCTACGTCGCTTAAAGGAAGGAATCGAGCAATGTCCCGCGTTGGAAAAATGCCGATCGCCGTCCCGCAGGGCGTGGACGTGAAGATCACCGCCGACCAGATCACGGTCAAGGGCGCCAACGGAACGCTGGTGCGTCCCGTGAATGCCCTGGTGACGGTCAAGAACGAAGCTGGTTCGCTCCAGTTCGCGCCGGCCAACGACTCCGCTGAGGCGAACGCCATGAGCGGCACGATGCGCGCCCTGGTGGCGAACATGGTCAACGGCGTGTCGAAGGGCTTCGAGAAGAAGCTGACGTTGGTGGGTGTGGGCTTCCGGGCCCAGGCTCAGGGCCAGAAGCTGAATCTGCAGATCGGCTTCTCGCACCCGGTCGTCAAAGACATGCCCACAGGCATCACGGTGACGACGGCCACCCCGACGGAAATTCTGATCAAGGGTGCCGACCGCCAGGTCGTCGGCCAGATCGCCGCTGAAGTCCGCGCCATTCGGCCGCCTGAGCCTTACAAGGGCAAGGGCATCCGCTACGCCGACGAGCGCGTGGTCCTCAAAGAGACCAAGAAGAAGTAAGGAGCGACACCATGCTGAACAAGAAAGAACAGCGTCTGCGTCGCTCGCGTCAAACGCGCGAGCGTATTGCAAAGCAAGGCGTCGCTCGTCTGACGGTCTTCCGTTCGAACCTGCACATCTACGCCAGCGTCATTTCGGAAGACGGAGCGCGCGTTGTCGCGACTGCTTCAACCGCCGAGAAAGATCTTCGTACCGAGCTGTCGGGCAAGGGTGGCAACGCTGCCGCCGCGGCCCTGGTCGGCAAGCGGATCGCCGAGAAGGCGAAAGCCGCTGGCGTCGAGAAGGTGGCTTTCGACCGCGCTGGTTTCGCCTACCACGGCCGAGTGAAGGCGCTGGCCGAAGCCGCGCGCGAAGCCGGCCTCCAGTTCTGACCCGAAGCGGCGAAGGAATCACAACATGGCAAAGTTTCAACCCCGCGTTCAGGACGAAGGCCGGGACGATGGCCTGAAGGAAAAGATGATCGCGGTCAACCGCGTCACCAAGGTCGTCAAGGGTGGTCGCACGCTGAGTTTCGCGGCGCTGACGGTTGTCGGCGACGGCGATGGCCGCATCGGGATGGGCAAGGGCAAGGCCAAGGAAGTGCCGGTGTCGGTGCAGAAGGCCATGGAATCGGCTCGCCGTAACATGGTCAAGGTCAACTTGAAGAACGGCACCATTCACCATGTGGTGGAAGGCGAACACGGCGCGGCGAAGGTGCTGATGGCCCCGGCTCCTGCCGGTACCGGCATCATCGCAGGCGGCCCGATGCGCGCCGTTTTCGAAGTGATGGGCGTGACCGACATCGTGGCCAAGAGCCACGGTTCGACCAACCCGTACAACATGGTTCGTGCCACGCTGGACGCGCTCAAGCGCTCAACCACGCCGGCCGAGGTCGCCGCCAAGCGCGGCAAGACGGTTGAAGAAATCTTCAACTGATCGGCCGCAACAGGAGTATTCCGATGACGACCGAAGCCAAGAAGACCTTGCGGGTCAAGCTGGTTCGCAGCCCGATCGGCTGCAAAGTGTCGCACCGCGACACGGTGCGTGGCCTGGGCCTGCGCAAGTTGAACAGCGAGCGCGTGCTGGAAGACACCCCTGCGGTGCGCGGCATGATCAACAAGATTGCCTACCTGGTGCAGGTGCTTTAAGCGCCGACCGACGAGGAACAGCAACATGCAACTCAATTCGATCAAGCCGGCGGGCGGCGCGAAGCACGCCAAGCGGCGTGTGGGCCGTGGCATCGGCTCCGGCCTGGGCAAGACTTGCGGCCGCGGCCACAAGGGCCAGAAGTCTCGCGCTGGCGGCTTCCACAAGGTAGGTTTCGAGGGCGGCCAAATGCCGCTGCATCGTCGCCTGCCCAAGCGCGGCTTCAAGTCTGCGCTGTTGAAGTTCAATGCCGAAGTGACCCTGAACGAACTGCAATCGTTGGGCGCCGATGAAGTTGACCTGCTGACCCTGAAGCAGGCTGGCCTGGTCGGCGACCTGGTGAAGAACGTCAAGGTGATCAAGTCCGGTGAGTTGACCAAGAAGGTTGTGCTCAAGGGCATTGGAGCCACCGCGGGCGCGAAGGCTGCCATCGAAGCCGCTGGCGGCTCGTTGGCCTGACCGTCGACTGACGCGTAAAGACTCGAAGGACACCCACCCTCGTGGCAACCTCCCCGAATCAGCTGGCCAAGACAGGCAAGTTCGGCGACCTCCGTCGCCGTCTGATCTTCTTGGTGCTGGCGCTCGTGGTCTATCGCATCGGTGCACACATTCCTGTGCCGGGCATCAACCCGCAGCAGCTGCAGGCTTTGTTTCAAGGCCAGCAGGGTGGCATCCTGAACCTGTTCAACATGTTCTCGGGTGGTGCCCTGTCGCGGTTCACGGTGTTCGCGCTGGGGATCATGCCGTACATCTCGGCGTCGATCATCATGCAGCTCATGAGCTACGTGGTGCCGACCCTTGAAGCGCTGAAGAAGGAAGGCGAGTCGGGCCGTCGCAAGATCACCCAGTACACGCGCTACGGCACATTGCTGCTGGCGATCTTTCAGTCGCTGGGCATTGCCTTGGCGTTGGAAGGTTCCGCTGGGTTGGTGTTGTCTCCGGGCTTCGGCTTCCGCATGACGACGGTGGTCAGCCTGGTGGCCGGCACGATGTTCTTGATGTGGCTGGGCGAACAGATCACGGAGCGGGGACTGGGTAACGGCATCTCCATCCTGATCTTCGGTGGCATTGCGGCTGGCTTGCCCAATGCGATCGGTGGGCTATTCGAGCTGGTTCGCACCGGTGCCATGGGCTACTTTGCCTGCCTGTTCATCCTGGCCATCGTCGTGGGTGTGACGTTTGCGGTGGTGTTCGTTGAGCGTGGACAGCGGAAGATTTTGGTCAACTATGCCAAGCGGCAAGTCGGCAACAAGGTCTACCAAGGGCAATCGTCGCATTTGCCGTTGAAGCTGAACATGTCGGGCGTGATTCCGCCGATCTTCGCGTCGTCGATCATTCTGTTGCCCGCGACCATCGTCGGATGGTTCGCTACCGGCGAAGGAATGCGCTGGCTGAAGGACATTTCGTCGGCCTTGTCGCCCGGTCAACCGATCTACGTGCTGCTGTATTCGGCCATGATCGTGTTCTTCTGCTTCTTCTACACCGCACTCGTCTTCAACAGCCGTGAAACGGCGGACAACCTGAAGAAGAGCGGCGCGTTCATCCCGGGCATTCGGCCGGGGGAGCAGACTGCGAAGCATATCGACAAGATCCTGTCGCGGCTGACGCTGGCGGGTGCTGTCTACATCACGCTGGTTTGCCTGCTGCCCGAATTCCTACAGCTGAAGTACAACGTGCCGTTCTATTTCGGTGGTACGTCGCTGTTGATTCTCGTGGTGGTGACGATGGATTTTTGGGCTCAGGTGCAGTCGTACGTGATGAGCCAGCAGTACGAGTCACTGCTGAAGAAAGCGAATTTCAAGGCCAGCTGACCAGACTCGGGGCAGCTGCCACAGACAACCCCCATGGCGAAAGACGACGTCATCCAGATGCAGGGCGAGATTCTCGAGAACCTGCCCAACGCCACCTTCCGTGTGAAGTTGGAGAACGGGCATGTGGTACTCGGGCACATCTCGGGCAAGATGCGCATGCACTACATCCGCATCCTTCCCGGCGACCGGGTGACTGTCGAATTGACCCCGTACGATTTGAGTCGCGCTCGGATCGTTTTCCGCGCAAAGTGAACGTCCCAGAGCGTTTGGACCCCTCCAGGAGAAGACCATGAAAGTCTCGGCCTCGGTCAAGAAGATGTGCCGCAATTGCAAGATCATCCGCCGTAACGGCGTGGTTCGCGTGATCTGCACCGACCCCCGCCACAAGCAGCGGCAGGGTTGAGTCTCTACGGCTGACAGCGAATCCAAGGAAGCAACATGGCACGTATTGCTGGTATCAACATTCCGCCGCACAAGCACGCGGAAATTGGCCTGACGCACATCTACGGCATTGGCCGCACGACAGCTCAGAAGATCTGCGATTCGGTGGGGATCTCCTACTCGAAGAAGATCAAGGACTTGACCGATTCTGATCTGGAAAAGATCCGGGAAGAAGTAGGCAAGCTGACGATCGAGGGTGACCTGCGTCGCGAGATCTCGATCAACATCAAGCGCTTGATGGACTTGGGCTGCTACCGCGGCTTCCGTCATCGCCGTGGCCTGCCGATGCGCGGCCAGCGCACTCGCACCAACGCCCGCACCCGCAAGGGTCCGCGCAAGGGTGCTGCTGCGCTGAAGAAGTAAGCGTCGTCGCCACGGACTAGGAAAGAGAACACAACATGGCCAAAGCACCTGCCAACACCGCCGCGCGGCGTGTGAGCAAGAAGATCCGCAAGAACGTCGCGGATGGCATTGCCCACGTGCATGCCTCGTTCAACAACACGATCATCACGATCACCGACCGCCAAGGCGGTGCGTTGTCGTGGGCGTCTTCGGGCGGTCAGGGCTTCAAGGGCTCGCGCAAGTCGACACCGTTCGCTGCGCAGGTCGCGGCTGAAGTCGCCGGCCGCGCCGCGCAAGAGCAGGGCATCAAGAACCTGGACGTTCGCATCAAGGGCCCGGGCCCTGGCCGCGAGTCGTCGGTTCGTGCATTGGCATCGTTGGGCATCCGTATCAATTCGATTTCGGACATCACCCCGATCCCGCACAACGGCTGCCGCCCCCAAAAGCGCCGCCGCATCTGAGTTGTGGCGGGCGTGACGACGCCCGACGCAGTGCCTTTGTGCAGGGCTGTGACAGTCCTGCTACAATCGAGAGTTTCCCGAATGCCGACCGCAGAGAGATCTGCGGTCGGCTTCCTTACTCAGAAGCCCACCGTCTGAGCGCTTAAGTCAATTCTCGCCAGACTCGCGCACCGGCGCGGTCCGCCCCCATGTGGCGGCCTTGCCAATGGGTGCGTCAGCAACACACCTAAGAAAAGGAAGCAACGTGGCACGTTACCTTGGACCCAAGGCCAAGCTGGCCCGCCGTGAAGGCACCGACCTGTTCCTGAAGAGCGCCCGCCGCGCGATCAGCGACAAGGCGAAGTTTGACTCCAAGCCTGGTCAGCATGGCCGGACTTCGGGTTCGCGTACGTCCGACTTCGGTCTGCAATTGCGTGAGAAGCAAAAGGTCAAGCGGATGTATGGCGTGCTGGAGCGTCAGTTCCGCCGCTATTTCGCGGAGGCCGATCGCCGCAAGGGCAATACCGGCGCGAACCTGCTGTTCTTGCTGGAGTCGCGTCTGGACAACGTCGTGTATCGCATGGGGTTTGGTTCGACCCGCGCCGAAGCGCGCCAGCTGGTGTCGCACAAGGCGCTCACCGTGAATGGTGAAGTCGTCAACATCCCGTCGTACCAGGTGAAAGCCGGTGACGTGATCGCGATCCGCGAAAAGGCGAAGAAGCAGCTGCGCGTGACCGAGTCGCTGAAGCTGGCCGAGTCGATCGGCTTGCCGGCCTGGGTGCAGGTCGATGCGACCAAGCTCGAAGGCGTGTTCAAGAAGGTCCCGGACCGCGACGAGTTCGGCGCCGAGATCAACGAATCGCTGATCGTCGAGTTGTATTCGCGTTGATGTGGTCTCTGGCGCATGCGCGCTTTGGCGCGCATGGGGCCCACCCCGCTGTGGCAAGCCGGTCCTGCAGTGGGTTTTACGTGCTCCGGTGTGGTCCGCCAGCCTTATCGGTGTAACGAGCCGAGGGTATTGAGAGGAACAGGACTTACATGCAAACCAATCTGCTGAAACCCAAAGCCATCGTTGCGGAGCCGCTGGGCGGCCACCGCGCCAAGGTCACGCTCGAACCGTTCGAGCGTGGTTATGGTCATACGCTCGGCAATGCGCTGCGTCGCGTGCTGCTGTCGTCGATGGTGGGTTACGCGCCGACGGAGGTCACGATCGCCGGCGTGCTGCATGAGTACTCGACAGTCGACGGCGTGGCCGAAGACGTTGTGCACATCATGCTGAATCTGAAGGGCGTGGTTTTCCGCCTTCATAACCGCGATGAAGTGACGCTGGTGTTGCGCAAGGAAGGCGAAGGCCCGGTGACGGCCGCCGACATCCAGACGCCCCACGATGTCGAGATCGTGAATCCCGAGCACGTCATTGCCAATCTCGCGCAAGGCGGCAAGCTCGACATGCAGATCAAGGTCGAAAAGGGCCGTGGCTATGTGCCCGGCAATCTGCGGCGCTACGGCGACGAGCCGACCAAGTCAATCGGTCGCATCGTTCTGGATGCGTCGTTCTCGCCGGTCAAGCGGGTGAGCTACGCGGTCGAAAACGCCCGTGTGGAACAGCGCACCGACCTCGACAAGCTGGTCATGGAGATCGAAACCAATGGTGCGATCTCTCCCGAAGAGGCGATCCGTGCTTCGGCCAAGATTCTGGTTGAACAGTTGGCCGTCTTCGCGCAGTTGGATGTCGGCGACATTGCCACGTTCGATCAGCCGCCGAAGAGCTCTGCGGTGTTCGATCCGATCCTGCTCCGTCCTGTGGACGAGTTGGAGCTGACGGTACGTTCGGCGAACTGCCTGAAGGCCGAGAACATCTACTACATCGGTGATCTGATCCAGCGCACCGAAACCGAGCTGCTGAAGACGCCTAACCTGGGCCGCAAGTCGCTGAACGAAATCAAGGAAGTCCTTGCTTCGCGTGGCTTGACGCTGGGCGCTCGTCTCGAAAACTGGCCGCCTCAAGGCCTGGACAAGCGTTGAAGTTGACTGGTGGCGCCGACGGCGCCGCCTTGAAGAGCTGGCTGCCCGCTCGGGCGGCCCTGTGCACCCCCCAGTACCTGATACGGCTGGGGGTTTGATAAAGAAAGGAAAGCACCATGCGCCACCGTAATGGCCTTCGCAAACTGAACCGCACCAGCGAACATCGCGCCGCGATGCTCCGCAACATGTCGGTTTCGCTGCTTCAGCACGAAGCGATCAAGACCACCTTGCCCAAGGCCAAGGAACTGCGCCGCGTCGTCGAGCCGCTGATCACGCTGGCCAAGGTTGACTCTGTCGCCAACCGTCGCCTGGCTTTTGCGCGTCTGCGTGATCGCGATGTGGTCACCAAGCTGTTCAACGACCTGGGCAAGCGCTACAACACCCGTCCGGGTGGCTACACCCGGATTCTGAAGATGGGCTTCCGTGTCGGCGATAACGCACCGATGGCTTTCGTCGAGCTGGTGGATCGCCCTGAAGTGGCGACCGAAGCCGCTGAAGGCGCTGCCGAATAAGTCAAGAATCCTCGTCGAGAGGATCTCGCTGCAAAAGGGCCGGCTATGCTGGCCCTTTTTGCATCTGCCAGGCCCACCAGGCCTTGGCTGCGGGCGCCCTGGAACCTGTGGGAGCCTGATGTCTCAAAGATCGCCATGAACCGACAGCAGACTTGGCTCCAGCGCCTGACTGGCCTTGGGGTCGTGATCCTTCTGGCCGCAGGTGCGCTGCTGGCCCCGACCTTCGCACGGGCGGCTGATGACTTCCTGGAGCCGGAACAGGCCTTTCCACTTGATGCGGCGGCAGGCGCGGCGAAGGAAGTCGTTCTCACGTTCAGAACGGTTCCCGGCTACTACCTGTACCGCGACAAATTCCATTTCAAGGCGGAGGGCGCCCAACTGGGCGAACCCGCGTTGCCGCCTGGCCAGGTGAAGTTCGACGAGAACTTCCAGAAGAACGTCGAGACCTATCACGGCACGCTGGAAGTGCGGCTGCCGGTCGACAAGGCCGACGGCACCTTCGTGCTGGACGTGGTGTCGCAGGGGTGCGCCGATGCAGGACTGTGCTATCCGCCACTGACCCGCCAGGTTCAGGTGTCGTTGGCGGCCATGGGTGGCGACGGCAGCGTCAAACTGCTCGGTGGTCCTGAGGCCAGTGAAACCAAGTCAGCGGCGGGTGGAGGGGGGCTGCTGAAGGGGCTCAACGCCACCTCCGCCGCCGATGCGCAGGCAGCGACAGCCTCCGGGGGCGTCGAAGGCGACAACGACCGTGTCCGCCAAGTGCTGCAGAGCGGATCGTGGTGGGCGGCGGTGGGGGCGTTCTGGCTGATGGGGCTGCTGCTCGCCTTCACGCCCTGCGTGTTGCCCATGTTGCCGATCCTGTCTTCGATTCTGACCGGCGGCGCTGAGGTGTCCAGACAGCGCGGGTTTGTGCTGGCGGCGTCCTATTCGCTGGGCATGGCGATGGTCTATACCGCCTTGGGTGTGGCCGCGGGCCTGGCGGGCGAAGGCCTGGCGGCGGCTCTCCAGAAGCCGCTCGTCTTGGCTGCATTCGCGCTGATGCTGGTGGTGTTCTCCTTGTCGATGTTCGACGTCTACGAACTGCGATTGCCCGCCGCATTGGCGACGCGCCTCGATGGCGCGTCGCGCCGATTGCCGGGCGGCCAGCTGGCGGGGGTCTTTCTGATGGGAGGCTTGTCGGCGCTGATCGTGAGCCCGTGCGTCACCGCGCCTTTGGCCGGCGCGCTGCTGTTCCTCAGCCAGACGAGGGACGTGGTGCTGTCGGCGAGCGCGCTGTTCGCTCTCGCGATCGGCATGAGCACGCCGTTGCTCCTGTTGGGCGCCTCAGCCGGAGCGTGGTTGCCCAAGTCCGGCAGTTGGATGAACGTCGTGAAGCGCTTCTTCGGCCTGGTGCTGATTGCGGTGGCGCTGTGGGTGGTTCAACCCGTACTTCCGCCTGCGCTCGCCTTGGCGTTGTGGGGAGGGTTGCTGCTGGTCAGCGGATTCATGTTGCGGCCTTTCGATGCCAGCCCCCACAGCGCCTCGCCGCGTGTCTGGTTCCAGCGCGCCGGCGGCGTGGCGGCGCTGGCCTGGGGGGTGATGATGCTGGGAGGCGCCGCTTCAGGCGGACGTGACCCTCTCCAGCCTTTGCTCCACCTGAATGGCGCCCCAGCGGGTGCTGGCCTGGCGAGTGCCGCCGAGGGGCTGACCTTCGTGAAGGTCAAGAACGTCGCCGAGCTGGATCGACACATCCAGCAAGCTGGCCGCCCGGTGATGCTGGACTTCTACGCTGACTGGTGCGTGTCGTGCAAGGAGATGGAGCGCTTCACCTTCAGCGATCCGATGATCCAGGCCCGGTTGTCGAAGGCATTGCTGCTGAAGGCCGATGTCACCGCCAACAGCGAAGACGATCGCGCCTTGCTCAAGCGGTTCCAACTGTTCGGCCCACCGGGCACCATCTTCTTCGACGCCAGTGGACGGGAATCCGCTGGCGTGCGCGTTGTCGGCTTCCAAAACGCAGAGCGCTTTGCAAAAACTCTCGCAGCCGCTGGCCTCTAACGAAAAAGCGTGCTATAGTCCGTCTTTCTGTCGCGGGGTGGAGCAGTCTGGTAGCTCGTTGGGCTCATAACCCAAAGGTCGCAGGTTCAAATCCTGCCCCCGCAACCAAGTTTGACAGCCGCACCAACGGTTGACCGCAAGCCCTCCCTACTCCGATGTAGCGAGGGCTTGTTTGTTTTCCGGGTCGAGCGCCCGGCCCCTAATTGCCCGCGCAGCGCCGCCGCCTCGCGGGTTTGTCCCAGGGCGTCGGAGGGGCACCAAGCCTTGATTCGGCCCGCTGACGCCACAACTACAATGCCGCGCCCGCCCAAGGCGGACGTCTACGAAGAAGGATCCTCCGTGTTCATTTCCTCTGCCTACGCTCAGAGCACCACTGCAGCACCGACGGGCGCCGGTGGCGTCATCCAGTTCATTCCGATCATCCTGCTCTTTGCGGCGATGTACTTCATCATGATCCGGCCCCAGATGAAGCGGCAGAAGGAGCTGCGGGCCATGATCGACGCCCTGGCCAAGGGCGACGAGGTGGTCGTCGGCGGCGGCATCATCGGCAAGGTCGCCAAGCTCGGCGACAGCGTCTTGCACATCGAGGTCGCCAAAGACGTGGAGATCCAGGTTCAGCGCACGGCCGTGGTTCAAGTGCTGCCCAAAGGCACCTACAAATAAATTGGTCGTCAGGGCGGTGAACGCCGCCTGAGACCGGCCCGGCGGCCATGGCCCCGGCGCTTCACGGCACGAAAGTCCGTCATGAATCGATACCCTCTCTGGAAGTACCTGCTGTTGGCCTTTGCGCTGGTGGTGGGTCTGGTCTACACCCTGCCCAACTTCTTCGGCGAAGCGCCGGCGGTGCAAGTCTCCAGTGCCAAGCCGACGCTCAAGATCGATTCGTCGATGGTCGGGCGTGTCGAGCAGGCGCTGAAGGCGGCTGGCATCCAGGCCGACTTCGTCCAGTTCGAGGGCAATTCGGTCAAGGCTCGGCTACCCGACACCGACACGCAGATCAAGGCCAAGGACGCGATCAGCAAGGCGCTGAACGTCGACCCCAACGACTCGGGGTACATCGTGGCACTGAACCTGGTGTCCCGGTCACCGCAGTGGCTGAAGAGCCTGCACGCGTTGCCGATGTACCTGGGCCTGGACCTGCGTGGTGGCGTGCACTTCTTGATGCAGGTCGACATGAAGGCCGCGCTCACGAAGAAGGCGGAATCGCTCACCGGCGACATCCGCACCTCGCTGCGCGACAAGAACATCCGCCACGCGGGCATCACGCGTGACGGCAATTCCGTGGAAGTGCGCTTCCGCGACGCAGAAACCCGCACCGCCGCACTCAAACTGTTGACCGACACCCAGGGCGATGTCACCTGGGCCCAGGGCTCGGCGGCCAACGGCGACCTCCTGCTGACCGGCACGCTGAAGCCCGAGTCGATGCGCAAGGTGCAGGAAGCAGCCTTGAAGCAGAACATCACCACGCTGCACAATCGGGTCAACGAACTTGGCGTGGCCGAGCCGGTGATCCAGCAGCAGGGGCTGGACCGCGTGGTCGTGCAGCTGCCCGGGGTGCAGGACACCGCCAAGGCGAAGGACATCATCGGTCGCACTGCGACGCTGGAGGTGCGCATGGTGGACGACTCCGCCGAGGCGGCCGCAGCGGCTGCTGGCGGCGCGGTGCCGTTCGGAACCGAGCGGTACGTGGAGCGTGGCGGTGGCCCCTTGATCGTCAAGCGCCAAGTGGTGCTGACGGGTGAGAACCTGACCGACGCTCAGCCTGGCTTTGACGACCACCAACAGCCCGCGGTTCACCTCACGCTTGACGCCAAGGGCGCACGCATCTTCCGCGATGTGACCCGCGAGAACGTGAACAAGCGAATGGCGATCTTGTTGTTCGAAAAGGGCAAGGGAGAGGTGGTGACGGCACCGGTGATCCGCGCCGAGATTGGGGGCGGCCGTGTCCAGATCTCTGGCCGGATGACCACCCAGGAAGCCAATGACACGGCGCTGCTGCTGCGCGCTGGATCGTTGGCTGCGCCGATGGAGATCATTGAAGAGCGCACCATCGGTCCCAGCCAGGGCGCCGACAACATCGCCAAAGGCTTTGCCAGCGTCACCTATGGCTTCGCCGCCATCGCGGCCTTCATGTGCATGTACTACATGCTGTTCGGCGTGTTCTCGACCCTGGCCCTCGCATTCAACCTGCTGATGCTGATTGCCGTGCTGTCGCTGATGCAAGCGACGCTGTCACTGCCCGGCATCGCGGCCATCGCACTCACGCTGGGCATGGCCATCGACTCGAACGTGCTGATCAACGAACGGGTGCGCGAAGAGCTGCGCGGCGGGGCGTCGCCTCAGGCGGCCATTTCCGCCGGCTACGAGCGTGCCTGGGCGACCATCCTCGACTCCAACATCACCACCTTGATCGCGGGCCTCGCGCTGCTGGCGTTCGGCTCCGGCCCAATCCGCGGCTTTGCCGTGGTCCACTGCCTGGGCATCCTCACCTCGATGTTCTCGGCGGTCATGTTCTCTCGCGGCCTGGTGAACCTCTGGTACGGCCGGCAGAAAAAGTTGAAGTCGGTGTCGATCGGTCAGGTATGGCGTCCGGACGGCGGCACACCCCCTGTGGCCGGTCCCCAAGCCTGACCCCGTCTGAGCCGACTCACTGACAAAGGCCCATCATGGAATTTTTCCGTATCCGGCGCGACATCCCGTTCATGCGGCATGCGCTGGTGTTCAACATCATCTCGGCCGTCACCTTTTTTGCGGCGGTCTTCTTCCTTGCCACCCGCGGCTTGCACTTCTCTATCGAATTCACCGGCGGCACGGTGCTGGAGGTCGAGTACGCACAGACCGCGGATCTGGCCAAGACCCGTGGTGTCGTCGATGCCATGGGCTTCGGCGAAGTGCAGGTGCAAAACTTCGGCACCTCCCACGATGTGATGATCCGCCTGCCAGCACGACGCGGCGAAAAGCAGGCCGAGCAATCGAAGGTGGCCGAGCAGGTCTTCGTCGCGCTCTGCCAGGCCGAGAAGGGCACGGTCACCAAGCGGGAATACACCTCAGACAAGGGTGAGCAGATCAGCCGCTCGGCCTGTGATGTCAACGGCACCGAGCCGTTGAAGCTTTCCCGCACCGAGTTCGTCGGCCCGTCCGTCGGAGAGGAGCTCGCCGCAGATGGCGCGAAGGCACTGGCCTTCGTGGTCATCGGCATCATGATCTACCTGGCCTTCCGCTTCGAGTGGAAGTTCTCGGTGGCGGCCATCGTCGCCAACCTGCACGACGTGGTCATCATCCTGGGCTTCTTCGCTTTCTTCCAGTGGGAGTTCTCGCTGTCGGTGCTGGCGGCGGTTCTGGCGGTGCTGGGCTACTCGGTCAACGAATCGGTGGTGATCTTCGACCGGATCCGCGAAGCGTTCCGCAAGTACCGGAAGATGAGCACCCACGAGGTGATCGACCACGCCATCACCTCGACGATGAGCCGCACGATCATCACGCACGGTTCGACGCAGATGATGGTGCTGTCGATGCTGCTCTTCGGCGGCCCGACGCTGCACTACTTTGCGGTCGCGTTGACGATCGGCATCCTGTTCGGCATCTATTCGTCGGTTTTCGTCGCGGCGGCCATCGCCATGTGGCTGGGCGTCACCCGGGAAGACCTGATCAAGGCGGGCCCCGTCAAAGAAGGCGGCGACCCGAACGATCCCAACGCCGGAGCGGTGGTGTAGAGTCGGGCGCCTAAACTCTGCCCGCTTCTCCGACCCACATGCCAGCATCCTCGGCCCAGACGAGCCTGCTCGATCAAGCGCGACTGTTCTACGCTGAACGTTTGGTCAAGGAGTTCCAAGCCTGGGCGGATGCCGCCTTGGCTGGTGCCCAGGTCCTGAACGAAAAACCTGCCGAGCGTACCGTTGCGCAGCAGCGCCGGGACATGCTGCAGGACGTGATGCGCCACGGCGCCAAGTGGCCCGGCCAGTTGGCCGCCCGCATCCGGCAGCACGTGTCCACCGCCGCGGCGGTCACTACGGCGGCGCCACCGCCGCCCGCGTCCCTCGCTGGCCTCGACCTGAAACTGGTCGACGACGACACCATCCAGCACGAGATCCTGGTGTCTCGCCTCGCGCAGGGTGTCATGGACAAGGGCGTCTGGGAATACAACGACCTGCGCGCGCGACTGCTCGCGCTGGCCCGCCAGCCCGAACTCAACGACAACGACCTGTTCCGCACTTCGGTACTGGCGCAGCTGGTGATCGAGGCCTGGACCGATTCGGGGCTGGCGCTGGAGACCTGGCGAGGCCTGGAAGAGTTTTTGGTCAAGGCGTGCGCCAAGCCCATCGAAGGTGTCTGGAAAGAGGTCAACAAGTGGCTGGTTGAGCACGGCGTGATGCCCGAAGTCGACCTGCGCGGCGCCATTCGGAAGTCTGACGGCACGTCAACGTCGCCGGGGCGGCTGGACGAAGTGCCGCCAACGCGCGGCAGCGCCGCCAGCACCCGCTTCGCCGACACGGCCAATTCGCCGCCTTCCATGCCCATGCCTGCTGCCACAGGCCGATCCAGCGCTTACGGGCCCACCAGCTTCAGTGGTGGCGGAATGGTGCGCGGGGCTCAAGGTGGGGGCACGCCGACGGGCCTGGGCGGGGCGGCCGGCGCTGGCGGCCCGGGCGGCAGCGACCCCTTCGGCAGCGGGCCCAGGCCGCCGCAGAGCATCCTGCACGGCCACAGCATCGAAGACGAAACCCGCATGATGACCCGGCAGGCCGCCGCGGGCGGATCGGCGCGGGCCGACATCGTGCTGGAACACTTTTCCGAGGTGATGGAGCGTCACCTGCCTGGATTCCGTGACACCGGCAATGCCCGGCCCGCTTCGGCCAAGCTGTCCGACGCCATGAACCAGGCCCAGCAGCGGCTGGTCCAGCAGGCGGGCGGGCCGGCGGGAGACGGTGCGGTGGCCGCCGGCGGGCCGACGCCCGAGGTGCTGCTGCAGGAGCTGCGAGAGCGGCAGGTCGCGCTCAAGGCGGCCGCCAGCACCCCGGCCGAACGAGCGACCGTCGAACTGGTGGCGCTGCTGTTCCAGTCGATCTTGACGGAAGAGCGGATTCCGGCCCAGTTGCGGGTGTGGTTCGCGCGGCTGCAGATGCCCACGCTGCGCGTGGCAATCGCGGAGCCCGACTTTTTTTCGACGGCAGACCACCCGGCGCGGCGCCTGATCGACCGCATGGGCGCCTGTGTCATGGGCTTCGAGGGCGGCGGCGCCGAGGTGTTGGGAACGCCACTCGAGGCCGAGATCAAGCGGGTCGTTCAGGTTGTCGAGGCCTTCCCGGACACCGGGCGGCGCGTGTTTCAGACGGTGCTCAACGAGTTCGAGAAGTTCCTTGAAGGGTATTTTCGCGAACAGAACGAGAAGAGCCGGGCCGGCATCTCGCTGGCACAGCAGGTGGAACAGCGCGAAACGCTGGCGATTCAGTACACGATCGAGCTGCGCAAGCTGCTGGGTGACGTGCCCGTCCACGACGGCATTCGCGAGTTCATGTTCCATGTCTGGGCCGATGTGTTGGCCACCGCGGCAGTGCGGCACGGCCCACAGAGTGCAGAGGTCAAGACGGTACGCGCTGCCGCCAGTGAACTGCTGTGGACGGCCAGCGCCAAGACCACCCGTGAAGACCGAGCCGAAGTCATTCGGCGCCTGCCGCCCTTGTTGACCACCTTGCGCCAGGGCATGGCGTCGGTCGGCCTGGCGGCAGAAAAGCAGGACAACGCCATCAAATCACTGAATCTGGCGTTGACGGCGGCCTTCAGCGCGCGTGCGCAGTTGATCAGCCCGCAGCAATTGGAAGAGTTGAAAGAGCGCCTTGAAATGATCGAGGAGCTCTTGCCCGACGAAGACGTCGAGATCGACGAAAGCTGGGTGCTCGACAGCAGCAGCCATCAGCAAGAGGGGCTCGAGATCGTGGCAGACGGGGGCTCGATGCCTGGCCCGGCCATGCTTCAGTGGGCAGCCGAACTTCAGTTGGGGGCGGCCTTCATGCTTGAGTACCGGGGCCGTCATCAGTCGGTGCGGCTCGTGTGGCAGGGCATGAATCGACAGCTGTCGCTGTTCTCGGCCCCCGATGGGCGTTGCGTGCTGTTCCAGAAGGCGCGATTGGCCGCCTTCCTGCAAGCAGGTTTGCTGGTGCCGCTGCAGGATGAGTCGTTGACGGTGGCCGCAACCCGCACCGCCATCGAGAAGATCAAGGCCGATC
Organism: Ideonella lacteola; assembly: GCF_038066555.1. Taxonomy (NCBI): domain Bacteria; kingdom Pseudomonadati; phylum Pseudomonadota; class Betaproteobacteria; order Burkholderiales; family Sphaerotilaceae; genus Ideonella; species Ideonella lacteola. The sequence goes on from NZ_JBBUTG010000010.1 coordinate 71,147, forward strand.
CCGCACGTCTGCTGGGCTGACCGCGGGGGGCGGCCCGAGACTCCACGACTCTATCTGGCCGTCGCGACGCCAACGAAAAACGGCAGCGAGTGGCTGCCGTTTTCTTCTTGGGCCGGTGGCTGGTCAGTGAATCAGTCGGTCTTCCGGGGCCACGAAGAGCTCGTCGAGAATCAGCGCATCGGGCTCTTCGCCCAAGCTCCAGAAGACCATCAACACGATGATCTTCAGGTCATCCAAGCTCAAAGGGCCCGAGCCCACCGCGGTGGCACGGTCGATCACCATCTCGCGCAGCGGTGGCGTGAGCACACCTGCTGCTTCCAGGAAGCTGATGAAGCCAATCGACTCGTCACCGAGCAGCTCCTGTTCTTCCTTCAGGAACACCCGAACGCCCACCGCGGACTGAGCCAGCGGCGGCGGCAATGTGGGGTCTTGCGCGCTGAGTTCACCCGTGCGCAGCGCCAATCCGTCGAGCCAGTGCAAGGCCTCCTGGATCTCGTCCGATTCGAAACCCACGGCCGAAAGCTTGCGACTCAATTGCGCATGATCCGGGCAGGCGTCGGGCCGCCAGTAGTTTTCGTACAGGTAGACCAGGACGTCGAACATGGATTGACTATAACCGAGTGACTCGGCGGCCGTCGGCGGCATTTGGCGGGACTCCCCCGGGGTCATCGGGCGGTTGTCCAGAGGGGAGGCGACGCGGACCTTGGCGGGCGCCCTGGGGCTCAACTTTCGGCGCGCCGCTGGAACAACCCGCCGGGCAGCCGCACCAAACGGCCGTCGAGTTCCAGCTCCAGCAGGCGTGCTTGAAGCTCGGGCGTGGGCCAGCCGAGGCGCGCCGACAAGGCATCCAGCGTCACGGGGTCATGGCCCAGTGCCGACATCAGCGGGTCGCCATCCCCCTTCCATGCCTCACCGGCGTCACCCAGAGAGGAGGGCTTCAGCGCCGCGCCGGCGGCGGGCAGCCGAAGCTCGAGCAGGATGTCGTCCGCTGTCTCGACCAGTTTGGCGCCATCCTTGATCAGCCGGTGGCAACCCCGCGCCTGCGGGCTGTGAATCGAGCCAGGAATGGCAAACACTTCGCGCCCGCATTCCACCGCCAACCGTGCGGTGATCAGCGATCCGGATTGCACCGCGGCCTCCACGACCAACGTGCCCAGCGTCATGCCCGCAATGATGCGGTTTCGACGCGGGAAATGGCTCTTCAGAGGCAAGGTGCCGAGTGCGAACTCACTCAGCATCAGTCCCGTCCCCGCGGCGATGCGATGTGCCAACGTGTGATGGCTCCGCGGGTAGACCCGGTCCAGCCCGGTGCCCACCACGGCGATCGTGCCGCCACCGGATCCGGTGGCGCCCTCCAGTGCGCCTTCGTGGGCCGCTCCGTCTATCCCTTGCGCGAGCCCCGAGACCACCACGATGCCGGATGCGCTCAGGTGCCGGGCGAAAGCGCGTGCGTTGTCCAGGCCGCCTGGGGTGGCGTGCCGGCTCCCCACGATCGCCAGTGACGGGCGAGCCAGAAGCTCCGGCCGTCCATGTGCGTACACCAACAGCGGCGGATCGGCGGTCTCGAGCAGCGCCGGCGGGTAGGCGGCGTCGCCCACGGTGATGACATGCCGAAGGGCGCGGTCGGCCGAGAGCCAGGCCGATGTGGTCTCGGCCACGGCGTCATGGTCAATTCGTGGCTGTTGAAGTGCCGCCGCAGCTTCTGCGCCGCCGACCTCGCGCCAGCCGCCTGGCCCAGCAGCCAACGCGCGTTCGGGGGAGCCGTAGGCCGCGAGCAGACGTCGAGCGGCGCTGGGTGACAGCCCGGGCGAATGAACCAAGCGCAGCCATGCCCGCAACTCATCGGCGGACAGGGCTTCAGGGGTCGGCATCGTCGTGCGCCCCGGCACATCGGGCCGAAGCGCCGAAAAAGATCAGGGCTGGGTGAACAGATCGCCCGCGCCGACAGGATCCTTCACGTTCAGGATCAGTGCGTACGAGACTTTCTCGAACACACGGAACACGAACAGCATCCCGTGACGCTCATCTGGCAGGCGGATGACTTCGCGCTTGCCTTCGGTGTTGTCGACGCGCGAGGTGCCGGCGCGCCACAACGCCAGAACATGGCCGCGCTCAATGCCGTCGCGCGCCCCCTTGTTCAGCGACACGATCTGGTTCTGGCCCGCGTTCAAGCCATCGCCGTAGACCGCAATGATCCGGCCGGACATCGCCGCGCCGGGTGCATGCGGCGCAAATGCCTCGACATCACGGGCGGGCGTGGGGGACAGACGGTCGCCGACGGCGGCCTCTTCGCGCAAGCTCGTGATCGTGATCGTGGAAGGAACGATTTCGTTCGTGCCGTCCGGCAGCGTGCGCGTCTCACCAGCGCGGGTGAACTCGGCGGCGCCGACAAAGCGGGCCTCGAAGCCGAGCACCTCGCCGGAGGTCGGGTCGACCAGGGGCTTGGGCTCGCGGAACAGCTGCCAATTGCGTGCCGCCGACAAATCGCCGCGGACATAGGCGTTCTCGCCCTTCGAGACGATCACCCGGCCTTCTTGGGTGGCGACGACGCGCGGCGCAGTGGCCAGCGTATTGCTGTCCAGGACCACCGCGTCGTTCAGGAACGGGCCGATCAGGTGCATCGGGACGGACGCGATGGCGTCATCCGGCAGCGGTTCTGCACGAACGCGGGGCGACAGCTTGTCATCGCCAATCGGCTTGGCGGTGCGCAGCCGCGCCCGGTCGCCGGATTTGTCCAGGTAGAGGATCTGCCCCGGGTAGATCAGGTGAGGGTTGCGGATGTCCTCCATGTTCATGCCCCACAGCTCGGGCCAACGCCACGGGCTCTTGAGGAACAACTTGGAGATATCCCACAGGGTGTCACCGCGCTTGACGGTGTAGCTGTCCGGCGCATTCGGCGACAACTCAGACAGCGGGACGCCGTTCTGGGCGACCTGCTGGGCCGTGGACCGTTGGCCCGGCGTGATGGGGTAGTTGGTGGCCCAGGCCGACGCCGCAGCGCCCAACCCCAAGGACACGGCCACGAACCACGTGGAAGTCGGCACAAGGGGCAGACGCGCGAAACGGCTCATGAATGGACTCTCCCGGGCAACGAGCCGGACATCAAAGGCGGTGCAACAATTCCGGTTGTTCTCACAACGGTGGCCAAACCCTCGCGGGTTGGGCTGAAGACCGTCGTCCAGCCGAAACCAAAAGCTAATAAAGCTCCGCAAATTCTGCCCCTAAAGCCTTGATATCGCAAACAAACCGGCCGGCACGGTGCAACCCTTTGTCACCGCCGCGGGCCACAAACGTTGCGTGTCGTTGACAACCTGGGGCAAGCCCCAAGGCCTCTGCAGCCCACCGAACCCATGGCTCTGCTTCCCATCCTGCGTTACCCCGACCCCCGCTTGCACACCGTGGCCGAACCGGTCGCCCAAGTCGATGACAAAGTGCGCGAACTCGTCGACAACATGTTCGAGACCATGTACGAAGCCGAGGGCGTGGGCCTGGCTGCGACCCAGGTCGACGTCCACCAGCGGGTGATCGTGATGGACACCTCCGAGCAGCGCGACCAGCCGCGCGTGCTGATCAACCCCGAATTGATCCGGGTGAGCGACGAAATGATGGTGGGCGACGAGGGCTGCCTGTCGGTGCCTACCGTCTACGACGCCGTTCCTCGGCATGCGCGGGTCACCGTGCGGGCCTTGGGCCGCGACGGTCAGCCGTATGAGTTTGATGCCGAAGGGTTGACGGCGGTCTGCGTTCAGCACGAAATGGATCATCTGCTGGGCAAGGTGTTCGTCGAATACCTGAGCCCGCTCAAGCGCGAGCGCATCAAGACCAAGATGCTGAAGAAGACCCGCGACCAGCAAAAACGCCGATGAGCGGAGCCCATCCGCTGCGCGTCGCCTTCGCCGGCACGCCCGAGTTCGCCGCCGCCGCCTTGGCGGCCATCCACGCCGCGGGGCACCACGTGTCGTTGGTGCTCACTCAGCCGGATCGGCCGGCCGGCCGGGGCATGAAACTCACGCCGTCACCGGTGAAGCAACTGGCACTCCAGATCGGGGCGCCTGTCGCGCAGCCGCAGGGGCTGAAGCTCGATGGCAAATACTCCGACGATGCCCAGGCCGCCCGCGAGGCGCTGCTGCAAGCCGCACCGGATGTCATGGTGGTCGCGGCATACGGGCTGATACTGCCGCAGTGGGTGCTCACGTTGCCCCGCCTGGGCTGCCTCAACATCCACGGTTCGCTGCTGCCTCGCTGGCGCGGCGCCGCGCCCATCCACCGGGCCATCGAGGCGGGCGATGCCGAGACCGGCATCACCATCATGCAGATGGACGAGGGCTTGGACACGGGCGACATGCTGCTGATCGAGCGCGAACCAGTTCGTCCCGATGACACCACCGGCGCGCTGCACGATCGGCTGGCCGCGCTGGGCGCGCGTCTCGTGGTGCAAGCCCTCGCCGATGCGTCGGCCGGACGACTGGTCGCCACGCAGCAGCCGGAGCAGGGCGTCACCTACGCCCACAAGATCGTCAAGAGCGAAGCCGCGATCGACTGGACGCAGCCGGCTGATGCCATCGAGCGCCGCGTCCGCGCGTTCGACCCCTTTCCCGGTGCCACGTTCGAATGTGGTGGCGAGACCGTCAAGCTCTGGCAGGCAAGGGTGAGGCCCGACGTGCAGGGCCCGCCCGGCCGAGTGCTTCAGGCCGATGGCGCGCATCTGGTGGTGGCTTGCGGTGAGGGGGCGCTGGAGTTGCTTCAGCTGCAGCGGCCCGGGGGCAAGCGGATGGCCGCCCAGTCCTTCCTTCAAGGTCGACCGGGCTTGGCGGGGCTCGACCTCGGCCATTGAACTCCGGCGCGCGGACCGCATCTATCGCGTGTCGCCACAGCATGCGCCCACCCTGCCGGGCGCAAGGATGTCACTGACATGTTCAATCTGCTGAAGACCGCCGTTCTGATGGCGGCGATCACCGCCCTGTTCATGACCATCGGTCGCCTGCTCGGCGGCCAGGCCGGCATGTGGCTGGCCCTGGTCGTGGCGCTGGGGATGAACTTCTTCAGCTACTGGTTCTCGGACAAGCTGGTCCTGCGCATGTACAACGCGCAGGAAGTCGACGCCCAGTCCGCGCCCCAGTTCTACCGCATGGTGCAGGAGCTGGCCCAGCGCGCGCAGCTGCCCATGCCGCGCGTCTACCTGATTCAAGAAGATGCGCCGAACGCGTTCGCGACCGGCCGCAACCCGAACCACGCCGCCGTCGCCGCTACCACAGGCATTCTGCGCACGCTTTCCGAGCGCGAGCTGCGCGGCGTGATGGCGCACGAGCTGGCGCACGTGAAGCACAGGGACATCCTGATCTCCACCATCAGCGCGACGATGGCCGGCGCGATCTCGATGCTGGCCAATTTCGCCATGCTCTTCAGCGGCCGCGACAGCGAAGGCCGCTCGGTGAACCCCATCGTCGGGCTGCTCGTCATGATCCTGGCGCCGATCGCGGCCAGCCTGATCCAGATGGCGATCAGCCGCGCTCGAGAGTTCGAGGCCGACCGCGGGGGTGCCGAGATTTCGGGCGACCCGCAGGCCCTGGCGTCAGCGCTGCAGAAGGTCCATCGCATGGCCCAGGGCATGCCGCTGGAGACCGCCGAGCGACACCCTGAAACGGCCCAGATGATGATCATGAATCCGCTGTCCGGCGGCGGCATCGCGGGCCTGTTCTCGACCCACCCGAGCACCGAAGAGCGGGTCGAGCGCCTGCTGGAGATGGCGCGTTCCGGGATGACCGCGCGCTGATCTGGTGGCGGCACGGTCGAGTGCCTCAAGTTGCGGCGGCCCGGGCCGATAAACCCGGCAGTCCCTTGCCCAACGACTGCACCGACCCATGCGCTGCGCACTGCTTGCCCTCGTCACCCCACTCTGCATGGGGTTGGCCGGCTGCGACCTGCTCGGCATCGAGGGCGCCACCGTGGTGGCTGAGCGCAAGGCGGCTGAGGGCAAAGCCATCGGCGCCGCCTGCCGCCATGCGGGCCGGGCGATCGAAGACTGCTACGTCCTGAACAAGAAAGCCGAGAAGGCCTCCATTTACGCCGGCTGGCGCGAGATGGACGACTACATGCGCGAGAACAAGCTCGAGCCGGTGCCGCCGCAGATCAAGGCGGAGACGCCCAAGTCCAAATCGGGCGGAGACGGCGAGGAAGAGGCAGAACCGTCGGCCAAGGTCGCGGATGCCGAGGCCAAACCCAAAGACGGCAAAGAAGGCAAAGACGGCAAGGGCAAGAAGGTGGCTTCGGCCCATTGAGCTTTCACGGCGCAGCCGATCAAGCCGCACTGCGCGTGTGCAAGCGCGCACAAGCCGAGGGCATCCACGCACGGCCGCGGCCATGCGCGTGCGTGTAAACCCTAGAGCACAATGTTCGGATGCCCGATGCTGCCCCGGCCACGACGGCCGCCCCCTCACACGCCCGCGTGTGGCAACACCCTGAATTCCGACGCGGTGCCCGCGAAATGACCGGCATTGCACTGGGCCTGGCGGCCTGGGGCCTGGTGACTGGTGTGGCGATGGTGAAGAGCGGGCTGCCGATTCCGCTGGCGCTGCTGATGACCTTCGTGGTGTTCGCCGGCAGTGCGCAGCTGGCTTCGCTGCCGTTGATCGCGAGCGACGCGCCGATCTGGGTCGTCTGGGCCACCGCGGCCTGCGTGAACCTGCGGTTCGTGATTTTCAGTGCGGGCTGGCGCCCGTACTTCGGCCACCTGCCCCTGCGCCAGCGGCTGATGCATGGCTACTTCACAGCCGACCTGAACTATGTGATGTTCATGCGGCGCTTTCCGGAGCCCCGGCCGACCGACGAGCAGGGGCCGTACTTCTGGGGCGGGGTGGCGATCAACTGGGTGACCTGGCAGGGCATGTCACTGCTGGGCATCGCCCTGGCGGACCGGATCCCCACCGCCTGGGGGTTGGGCTTTGCGGGCACGCTGGCGCTGATCGGTCTGACCGGCTCGCTGCTGGTGGACAAAGCCACCTGGATCGCCGCGGCGGTGGCCGCCTGCGCTGCGGTGGCGGCGTTCGCGCTGCCCTTCAAGCTGAACATCGTCGTGGCCATCGCGGCCGCGGTGGCCATCGGCGTGCTGCTGGACCACTTCAACCCCTCGGCCCCGCAGGCCGGCAAGGCAGCATCATGAGCACCTGGGAGGCCGTCGTCTCGATCCTGGGGCTGGGGTTGATCACCGTGCTGACCCGCTCCTTCTTCCTGCTGCCGCAGCGCGAGGTGCCCATTCCCGTCTGGCTGCGCGAAGCCTTGCGCTACGCGCCGCTGGCGGCTCTGGTGGCGGTGATCGCCCCGGAAGTGATCATGACGAACGGGAACCTGATCCAGACGTGGCAGGATGCGCGGTTGTACGCCGCCGCCGCCGGGGCGCTGTGGTACTGGTGGCGCCGTGGCATCCTCGGCACCATCGTCTGCGGCACCACGGTGTTGCTGGCGCTGCGTTTCGGCCTGGGCTGGTGAGCGCCCGGCGCCTGAACGCAGGTTCTGGCGCGAACCGCTTTTCCACCCATCCGAGAACGACCATGATGAAAGTCCTCCGTTTTTCCGACCTCGCGGCCCAGGGCCAGGTGCAAGGCAAGCGCGTGTTCATTCGCGCCGACCTGAACGTGCCGCAGGACGATGCCGGCCGCATCACCGAAGACACGCGCATCCGTGCCTCGGTGCCATGCATCAAGATGGCGCTGGACGCCGGCGCCGCCGTGATGGTCACCAGCCACCTGGGCCGCCCGACCGAGGGTGAATTCAAGCCGGAAGACTCGCTCAAGCCGGTGGCCGAACGTCTGGGCGAATTGCTCGGCCGCGAGGTGCCGCTGGTGTCGAACTGGGTCGATGGCGTGAGCGTTCAGCCAGGCCAGGTGGTGCTGCTGGAGAACTGCCGCCTGAACAAGGGCGAAAAGAAGAACAACGAAGAGCTGGCGAAGAAGATGGCGGCCTTGTGCGACGTCTTCGTGCACGACGCCTTCGGGACGGCCCACCGTGCCGAGGCCTCGACCTACGGCATCGCGCAGTTCGCGCCCGTCGCCTGCGCCGGCCCCTTGCTGGCTGCGGAAATCGATGCGATCGGCAAGGCGCTGGCCAACCCGAAGCGGCCACTGGTCGCCATCGTGGCCGGCTCCAAGGTGTCGACCAAGCTGACCATCCTTCAATCGCTGGCCAAGAACGTCGACGGCCTGATCGTCGGCGGCGGCATCGCCAACACCTTCATGCTGGCCGCCGGCCTGAAGATCGGCAAGAGCCTGGCCGAGCCCGATCTGCTCGGCGAAGCCAAGGCGGTCATCGAGGCGATGAAGGCCCGTGGCGCCGAGGTGCCGATCCCTGAGGACGTGGTCACCGCCAAGGCGTTCGCAGCCGATGCGGCCGCCACAGTGAAGGCCGCGGCCGACGTGGCCGACGACGATCTCATCCTCGACATCGGCCCGAAGACGGCCGCCAGGCTGGCCGAGCAGCTCAAGGCGGCGGGCACCATCGTCTGGAATGGCCCGGTGGGCGTGTTCGAGTTCGATGCCTTCGCCAAGGGCACCGAGACCATCGCCCGCGCCATCGCTGCATCGGATGCGTTCAGCATCGCGGGCGGCGGCGATACCTTGGCCGCCATCGCCAAATACGGCATCGAGAAAGACGTGGGCTACATCTCCACCGGCGGCGGCGCCTTCCTGGAAGTGCTGGAAGGCAAGACCCTGCCGGCCTTCGAGATCCTGGCCAAGCGCGCCGCGTGAAGCCGGTGCGCCGCCCGGGCCGGTGGCTGCTCGCCGCTGCCCTGGTGGCGTGGACGGCGGGGGGCCTCGCCGCCCCGTTGGTGGCGGAGCCACGCGCCTCGGATGCACCCGCCACCGCTGGTGCGCCGGCGAGGTTGCCCGGTGGGCAACCCGGCGGCACCGGTCTGCTTGGTGTACAGCCCGGCGGCATCGGCGTGCTTGGTGTGCAGCCCGGTGGCACCGGTCTGCTGCGCGACTGCAAGCCCTGGGTGCCGCGGGGCCTGTCGTTCTTCGGGCGCTTGCTGCCCGCCGAGCGCGTGGCGGACCCGAGCACGGGTGCCGCGCGTGAGCGCTACCAGGCCATGGCGCTGCCCCTGGCCCGCGCGATCGGTGCCGATGTGGTGCGTTTGCAGATCGGACAGCCGTTTCTCGACCCTCAATCGCCTGAATACGACAAGGGCTACCTCGACCAGGTGAGAGAGGCCGTGTCACAGGCCCGCCGCGCCGGGTTCAGCGTCATCCTTTCTTTGCAGTGGGAGGGGCGAACCGGCGTCAAACCGGTCGAGATGCTGCCCAAGGCCTCGGCGTTGCGCGCCTGGGCCGCCACCGCACCCGCTTTCGCCGACGACCTCGGTGTCGCCTTCGAGCTGTTCAACGAGCCGGCCAGCCCACCCAATCCCGGCCCCGGTGTGTGGGAGGCCTGGCGGGCAGGGCACCAAGCCTTGATCGACATGCTGCGCCAGCGTGGGCTGCGCCAACTGCTGATCGTCGACGGTCTGCGCGGCGCGCAACGGCTCGATGGCGCGCCACCGCTGCGCGATCCGTTGGGCCAACTGGCCTATGGCGTGCACCCGTACTTCGGCGAGGAAGACAACAGCCCCGCCGGCTGGGACCAGCGTTTCGGGCGTTTTGCCGCCCAGCACCCGGTCATCGTCACCGAATGGGGCCACGCGGCGCGCCATTGCGAGCGGGGTGGTGCCGATACCGCGGCGCAGCTGCTGGACTACCTGGCCGAGCGCCGCATCGGCGTCGTGGCCTATGGCGCCGACGAGATCCACAGCCGCATCCTGCGCTGGGAGGGCGAGCGGCCAGTCTGGTCGAGCTACCGGGGGCGCCCGTGCCAGGGCGGCGCGGCCGGCCCGGGTGAGCTGATCCATGACTGGTTCACACAGCGAGCGCGTGACTCGGACAAGGCGCCGGCCCTCTCGGCGGCCGCTTGCGAGCGGCCCGCCCTGGCGCGCTGAACCCTGTCGACAGACGGGGCTTGCCCCAGGCATGAAGGCATGCCAATGGTGCATGCTGTGGGCATCACGGACGCGGCGCGCGCGGATCACCGTTACGCTGCGCGACCCCTGGAGGAGACCGCATGAGCCAGCCCCTGACCCCTGCCGAACAAGCCCTGCGCGATGCCGCGCTCGAGTACCACCGCAGCCCCACTCGCGGCAAGATCGCTGTCACGCCGACCAAGCCGCTGTCGAACCAGCGCGACCTGTCGCTGGCCTATTCGCCCGGTGTGGCCTATGCCTGTCTGGCCATCGAGGAAGAGCCTGCCCGCGCGGCCGACTTCACCTCGCGGGCCAATTTGGTGGGCGTGGTGACCAACGGCACCGCGGTGCTGGGCCTGGGCAACATCGGGCCCCTGGCGGGCAAGCCGGTGATGGAGGGCAAGGGCTGTCTGTTCAAGAAGTTTGCCGGCATCGACGTGTTCGACATCGAGCTGGCCGAGAACGACCCGGACAAGCTGGTCGAGATCATCGCCGCGCTGGAGCCGACGCTCGGCGGCATCAACCTCGAAGACATCAAGGCACCGGAGTGCTTCTATGTCGAGCGCAAGCTGCGCGACCGGCTGAACATCCCCGTCTTCCACGACGACCAGCACGGGACGGCCATCATCTCCAGCGCCGCGTTGATCAACGGGCTGGAGCTGGTCGGAAAGCGCATCGGCGAGGTCAAGCTGGCCGTGTCGGGCGCGGGCGCGGCCGCCATCGCCTGCCTGGATCTCATGGTCAGCCTGGGCGTGAACCGCCAGAACGTGTTCGTCTGTGACTCCAAGGGCGTGGTGCGTGAGGGGCGCGGCGACAAACTGGACGAATCCAAGCAGCGCTACTGCCAGAACACGTCGGCCACGACGCTGGCCGACGTGGTGGCGGGCGCGGATGTCTTCCTGGGCTGCTCGGCCGCCGGCGTGCTCACCGCCGAGATGGTGAAGACCATGGCGGACAAGCCGATCATCCTGGCATTGGCCAATCCCGAGCCGGAGATCCGACCCGAGGTGGCCAAGGCTGCGCGACCGGATTGCATCATCGCGACCGGCCGCTCGGACTACCCGAACCAGGTCAACAACGTCCTGTGCTTCCCGTACATCTTCCGCGGCGCGTTGGACTGCGGCGCCACGCGGATCACCGAGGCGATGAAGCTCGCCTGCGTGCACGAGATCGCGGCGCTGGCCAAGGCCGAAACCAGCGATGAAGTGGCCGCCGCGTACGCCGGCAAAGAGCTGAAGTTCGGGCCGGACTACCTGATCCCGACGCCGTTCGACGCCCGCCTGATCTTGCGCATTGCGCCGGCGGTGGCGCTGGCCGCGGCCGAGTCCGGCGTGGCCACACGCCCGATCACCGACGCGCAGGCCTACCGCGAGCAACTGGCGACCTATGTCTACCAGACCGGCATGTTCATGCGGCCAGTGTTCCTGGCGGCCAAGGCCAAGCCGGCCCGCGTCGTCTACGCCGAGGGTGAAGACGAGCGGGTGCTGCGGGCCGTGCAGGTGGTGAAGGACGAAGGGCTGGCCCAGCCCATCCTCGTCGGCCGCCCGAGCGTGATCGAGATGCGCATCGAGCGTGCCGGCCTGCGGCTGAAGCCGGGCGTTGATTTCGAGCTGGTCGATCCGGAAGACGACCCGCGCTACCGCGCCTGCTGGGAGGACTATCACCGCATGATGGGCCGCGATGGCATCTCGCCCGAGGCGGCCAAGGCGGCGCTGCGCCGGTCCAACACGCTGATTTCCGCGATGCTGGTTCGCCGCGGCGACGCGGATGCGATGCTGTGCGGCCTGGTGGGCCGGTTCGACCACCACTTCGACCATGTCAAGAACGTGCTCGGCGCCCGCCCCGGCTCCGGGACGATGGCCACGATGAACGCGCTGATGCTCGATCAGCACACCCTTTTCATCGCCGACACCTTCGTCAATGAAGAGCCGACGGCGGAGCAGCTCGCCGAGATCGCGGAGATGGCCGCCGATGAGGTGCGCCGGTTCGGCGTGCCGCCCAAGGTGGCGTTCCTGTCGCACTCCATGTACGGTTCTTCGACCCGCGCCTCGGCGCGGCGCATGCGGGCCGCGCGTGATCTGTTCGTGCGGCGCTGCCCGGGCATCGAGTGCGACGGTGAGATGCAGGGCGATGCGGCGTTGTCCGAAACCATCCGCCGAGCGGTGCTGCCCGATTCCACCTTGAGCGGTGCGGCCAACCTGCTGGTGCTGCCCAACATCGATGCCGCGAACATCCTGTTCAACGTGCTGAAGGTCACCGGCGGGCAGGGCGTCACCGTCGGGCCCATCTTGCTGGGCTCGGCGGCCACCGCCCACATCCTGACGCCCTCGTCGACCATGCGCCGGGTGGTCAACATGACCGCCCTGGCCGTGACGGATGTGCAGGCGGCCCGCGCATCCACTTGATGTTTCGTAATCGTGTCGTAACCTGAAAGCATCCGGCCTGTTGATAATCCGGACGTGAAACAAAAGTACACCCCGACCGGAGAAGCTCCCATGTCCCGCGCCACCAAGATCGTTGCGACCCTCGGCCCGGCCTCCAGCGATCCCGCGGTGCTGGAGCGGCTGCTCCGAGCCGGGGTGGACGTGGTGCGGCTGAATTTCAGCCACGGCAAGGCGCAGGACCACATCGATCGAGCCAATCTGGTGCGCCAGTGCGCGGCACGGGTGGGCAAGCCGATCGCGTTGATGGCTGACCTGCAGGGCCCGAAGATCCGCGTCGGCAAGTTCGCCGAAGGCAAGGTGATGCTCGAAAACGGCGCGCGCTTCGTGCTGGACGCGGCGCGCACCGAGCCCGGCGACATCGACGGTGTCGGTCTGGACTACAAGGAACTGCCGCGCGATGTGAAGCCGGGCGACACGCTGCTGTTGAACGACGGCCTGATCGTGCTCACCGTCGACCGGGTGGCGGGCGACCAGGTGCACACGCTGGTCAAAATCGGTGGCGAGCTGTCCAACAACAAGGGCATCAACAAGCAAGGTGGTGGCCTGACCGCGCCGGCGTTGACCGCCAAGGACATGGAAGACATCAAGACGGCGATGAGCTTCCAGTGCGACTACCTGGCGGTGAGCTTCCCGAAGAACGCCACCGACATGGAAATGGCGCGCCAACTGGCCAACGTGGCCGGTGAGCCGTGGCGCCACAAGCCCGCGATGATCGCGAAGATCGAGCGCAGCGAGGCCATCCCGCACCTCGACGCGATCCTGCGCGCCAGCGACGGCATCATGGTCGCCCGCGGCGATCTGGCGGTCGAGGTCGGCAACGCGACGGTGCCGGCGCTGCAGAAGAAGATGATTCGCATGGCGCGCGAGCTGGACAAGATCGCGATCACCGCCACGCAGATGATGGAATCGATGATCCTGGCGCCGGTGCCCACCCGCGCCGAGGTGTCGGACGTGGCGAACGCGGTGCTGGACGGCACGGACGCCGTGATGCTCAGCGCCGAAACGGCGGCCGGCAAGTACCCGGTCGAGACGGTGGAGCAAATGGCGGCGATCGCGCTCGAGGCCGAGCGCGCCGACGAGGTTCGCCTCGACGCCGACTTCTCCAACAAGCAGTTCGGCCGCATCGACCAGTCGATCGCCATGGGCGCACTCTTCACCGCGCACCACCTGGGCTGCAAGGCCATCATCGCGCTGACGGAGTCCGGCTCCACCGCGCTGTGGATGAGCCGCCACAACATCAAGGTGCCCATCTACGGCCTGACGAGCCAGGAGCGTTCGCAGTCGCGCATGGCGCTGTACCGCAACGTCCGCCCGATCCTCATGGCCAACCACTCCGACCGCGACCAGGCCCTGGCCGAAGCCGAGCGCCTGCTCGTCGCGCGCAATGTGCTGAAACCCGGCGACACCTACGCCATCACCTGCGGCGAGCCGATGGGCTACCCCGGCGGCACGAACATGCTGAAGGTCTGCCGAGTCGGCTGACCCCCACGGCACTCCCGGGCGGCGCCGCGCGCGCCCGGAACGACGTCAGGCGGCCCGCGCGAGGTCGATCATGGCCGTGACCCGCGGGGCAGCGTTCTTGACGAGCAGCTGCACCTGGGTCTGGTTGCGGCCGAAGACGCGGAACAGTTCGTCGGCGAAGCCTTGGCCGATGTGGTCGATGCCGGTGAAATCCAGTTCGGCCTGCTTGAATTCGGTGAGCCGAGCGGCCACGCGCCGGGCTTGTGCGCGCGATTCGAGCCCGGTTTCCTCATTGACGATCAGGCGCAACGGCAGCGTGGTGCGCTCGATCGAGTAGTTCTGGGTGTCCAGGCTGGCCGATCGCATCACCTCGTCGAGCGTGCGGTTCGTGTCCAGCGAAATCGCGAGATAGATCGCGCTGCCTTGCTGCTGCTTCACGGCGCGGGTCTGCTTCCAGCTGCGGGGGTCCCACTCGCGATGCTGGAACGCGACCGCGTTGGCGTGCAGGTCGAAGACGTCTGCCAGGCGTGAAGTGAAGTACAGGCCCCGACCGGTGTGGCGATCGGGTGCGCTGGTCAGCTTGCCCTTGGACAGCTCCAGCATCGCCATCGCGGGGTCTTCGATTTCGAAACCCTCGCGAATCTTGTCGAACAGGCCGCGACCGTCATCCGAGACCAGCAGCTGCAGGTGCGCCGGTGTCTGCCGCATCGAAATCGTGACGAACTGTCCTTCGCTGTGGTCGATCGCGTTGTTGAGCAGCTCGGTGAAGGCGTGCTGCATCATCTGCCGCACGTTCTTGGGCATCTCGAAGTGCGGCGCGAAGTCGCGTGACCAGGGCAGATCTTCGTTCAAGGCGACCAAGGGGTAGCGCTGCACGATCTGCCGCAACCGGCCCGGCGAATAGCGGGCGCGTCGTCCTTCGCCCTGAATCTGCAGCCAGCCCAGGCTCTCGAGCTGCTTGACGAGCGAGCGGGCCTTGCCGATGCCGCACCCGGCCCGTTCGGCAACGGCCTTGGGCAGGTCGGCCGGGCGTTCTTCGGCCAGGCGGGTGATCCAGGTGGTGACTTGTGCGAGTTCGATACGGGCCATGATGGGCTTCCTGTCACGGACTGTCGGAGGGCTGCGGGGTGCGCCGGCGGCCTCGGGGTTTCCTGGCTCACAGTGTTCGCCGAAGCGGCGCAAACTGGAGCCGGAAAAGCGGCGGCTTTCCGGCCCAGTTCCCCGCCGAAGGGACGCGCCGGCGCCTGGCACGTGTGCTGCTTGTCACGCCTTCAGTGGGGGAGGGCGGATGGGGGCGCTCGGTAGAATCCGACGAGTTACGGCGCGATTACATCGGCCCGGCCCCACGTTCAGCACGACGTTGGCGGCCCCGCCCGCCCGGCGCCGGGGCCCGTTTTTCAACTGCAGCGAGGAAGACCATGCCTCTCGTTTCCATGCGCCAACTGCTGGACCATGCCGCCGAAAACGGCTATGGCATCCCGGCTTTCAACGTCAACAACCTGGAGCAGGTCCAGGCCGTGATGACCGCCGCGGCGGAAGTCGGCGCGCCGGTGATCCTGCAGGCCAGCGCCGGGGCTCGAAAGTACGCCGGTGAAGCCTTCATCAAGCACCTGATCCAGGCGGCCGTCGAGGCCTGGCCACAGATTCCGCTGGTGATGCACCAGGACCATGGCCAAAGCCCGGATGTGTGCCGAGGTGCGATGGCACTGGGCTTCGGCTCGGTGATGATGGACGGTTCGCTCGAGGCCGACGGCAAGACGATCGCCAGCTACGAATACAACGTCGACGTGACCCGCAAGGTGGTCGACATGGCCCACGCCCAGGGCGTGACGGTCGAAGGCGAGCTTGGCTGCCTGGGCTCGCTCGAGACCATGCAAGGCGACAAGGAAGATGGCCACGGCACCGACGCCGTGATGACCCACGACCAGCTCCTCACCGACCCGGAGCAGGCGGCCGACTTCGTCAAGCGCACCCAGCTGGACGCCCTGGCCATCGCCATCGGCACCAGCCACGGCGCCTACAAGTTCACCCGCAAGCCCACCGGTGACATCTTGGCGATCGGCCGCGTGAAGGAAATCCACAAGCGCATCCCGAACACCCACCTGGTGATGCACGGCTCCTCGTCGGTGCCGCAGGATTTGCTGGCGATCATCAACCAGTACGGCGGCAAGATGAAGGAGACCTACGGCGTCCCGGTCGAGGAGATCCAGGAAGCCATCAAGCATGGCGTGCGCAAGATCAACATCGACACCGACATCCGCCTGGCGATGACTGGCGCGGTGCGCAAGTTCATGGCCGAGAACCCCGACAAGTTCGACGCCCGCGAGTGGCTCAAGCCCGCTCGCGAAGCTGCGATGAAGATCTGCAAGCAGCGCTACCTCGAATTCGGGTGTGAAGGCCAGGCTGGCAAGATCAAGGCGGTGTCGATGGAGGACATGGCCAAGCGCTATGCTGGCGGCGAGTTGGCCCAGACGGTGGTCTGAGCGCCCGGCACTCTGACTCATCAGCAAGTATCAAGCGGCCCTTCGAGGGCCGCTTTTGCTTGGGCATCCAAATCTGGCCACCTACAATCCAAGGCTCATTTCACCGTCCGCGCCATGACCTCGACGCTGCTTCAGAGTTCGCTGCACTCCCTTCCCCTCCTGGCGCGCGGCAAGGTGCGTGACAACTACGCGGTCGGCAACGACCGCATCCTGATGATCGCGAGCGACCGCTTGTCGGCGTTCGATGTCGTCATGGGCGAGCCCATCCCGGGCAAGGGCGAGTTGCTGACCCAGATGGCGCTGTTCTGGTTCGAGCGCCTGAATCATGTGGTGCCGAACCATCTCACCGGCGATGCGCCGGAATCGGTGGTGGCGGCTGACGAGGTGGCGCAGGTGCGGGGCCGCTCGATGCTGGTCAAGCGCCTGAAGCCCATCCCCATCGAGGCGGTGGTGCGCGGCTACCTGGCGGGCTCGGGTTGGCAAGAGTACCAGCAATCCCAGTCGGTCTGCGGCGTGGCGTTGCCGGCCGGTCTGACGAATGCCGCCAAGCTGCCGGAGCCCATCTTCACCCCCGCCACCAAAGCCGAGATGGGTGAACACGACGAGAACATTTCCTTCGAGCAGGCGGCCGACCAGATTGGCCGCCCCCTGGCCGAACAGGTGCGGGCCGTGGCCATCCGCCTGTACACCGAAGCGGCGGCGTTCGCGCTGACCAAGGGCATCATCATCGCGGACACCAAGTTCGAATTCGGCTTGGATGCAGACGGCACGCTCACGCTGATGGATGAGGTGCTGACACCGGATTCATCGCGCTACTGGCCGGTCGAGGGTTACGCAGACGCCGTCAAGGAGGGCGCCAACCCGCCCAGCTACGACAAGCAGTTCGTGCGTGACTGGCTGCTGCAGGCCACCGTGAACGGCCAACCGTGGGGCAAGACGCCGCCGGCGCCGCCGCTGCCGGCGGAGGTCGTCGAGCGCACGGCCGCGAAGTACCGCGAAGCGTTCGAGCGGCTGAGCGCTCGCTGAACCGGGAGCCGCGCGATGGTCGCCTCCCGCCTGATCGAACGTCTGGATGGCGCGATCGGCGCCGCCGCCGATCCCCTGCAGCGCGAGTACCTTAAGGCCGAGCGGGCCGGCGCGATTGCGCGGCTGGGCCTGCTGTCGGATGCGCGCTTCGCCCTGGGTGGGCTGCGCACCCAGAACCAGCGCCACAAGGACACGCTGCTGTCCGCGTGGATCAGCCTGGTCGAGGGCCAGATCGACCACTTCGATTCGATCGCCCCCAAGGCGGTGGAGAAGTTCCAGCGCGCCTTCGACCTGGCCGAGAGCATCGGCCATGCGCCGATGCAGGCGCTCGCGGCGTCATGGCTGGCCAACTGCGCCTTCAACGCTTCCGACACACCAGCACTGATCGGCCATGTGACCACCGCCTTGCGCCTGGCCGAGCCGGATCAGCATCCGGCCCATGCGCGAGTGGGCCTGGTCTTGGCCGACACCTACCGCTGCAGCGGTGACGATGCCAAGTCGCAGACCTGGTACCTGCGGGCGCGAGCCCATGCCAGCGCCGACGGTGACAGCTCGATGATCAGCGTCTTGCTGCACAACATCTCGGCCATGCGTTCGGGCCAGATCGCGCTGGACGATGCCTTCGGCCGGGCCGATCCCGAGCAAGCCCGCAAGGCGCTGCTGGAGGCGGAATCGACCGCCAACTACGACTGGGGTACCGGTGTGGCGTCGTTGTCGGCGATGGTGCCGGTGACGCGCGCTCAGTTGCTGGTGGCACTGGGGCGCTTCGACGAAGCCGCAAGGCTGTTCGATGAGCACCTGGACCGTGCGCGGCTGGAAGGCATGGCCCACCGCGAGGCCCGCCTGCTGGCCGATCGGGCCTGGTGCCACGTCCGTCTCGGTCATGTGTCACAGGCGTTGGCGGATGCGCGCGCGGCCGAGGCGGCGGTGGGTGCCCAGCGCGATGCCGACGACCGTGCTGCCGCGTATGCCCGTCTGGCCCGTATCCACCGCCATGGTGGGCGCGACAGCATCGCCGAGGCGCTGCAAGCTGAGGCGGACAAGGCGTTCGCCGAGTACGACGCCTATCGGCGCACCACATGCCAGGCTTTGGACGACATGCTCGAGCGACTGGTGCCCGCCGACAAGTAGGTTAGGGCTCGTCCGGCCGGACATCGCTGGCGTGGCGCCATTCCCGCGGCAGCGACGCGGTGGCGGTGTTTCTTCGGCCCCCCCAGGGCTCCGTGTGCCCATCGTTTGAGGGCGGGGACGGATGGGCGGGAAAGGCCGCAGGCGAGATCAGAACAAGGCCATGCTCAGCTTGCGGCGGTACTGATCGACCACCGGGTCTGACACCGGCGTCGCGGCCGCCTTGCCGGTGAGCTCCAACGTGCCCTTGGCGGCGCCGCTGGCTGCGTCGGCCTTGGGCGCGGGCCGGGTCATCAGCTCCAGGATCGCGACGTAAGTCTTGCGCGCCAGCTCCTGGTTCCAGGCTTTGTCGCGCATCAGGATCTCGAGCAACTCGTCCATCGCGTCGGTCGGCTGGCCATGGGCCCACAGGACCTGGGCCCGCTCGAACCGGGCCTCGAAGTCACGTCGATTGGCCTGGATGGCAGCGTCGAGCGTGTCCATCGGCCGAGCGCGGCTGGCCGCCTCCGAGGCTTTCAGTGCATGCTCGATGGCCGCAAAGCGGCTGTCTGAAAGCACCTTGGGCGCCACCGGCTCAAACGCCTGGCGGGCCTGCGCCAGCCGAGCGGGCTGCGCGGCGGCCTGGGCGATCAACAGCTTCAGGTAGTCATAGCGGGCGGTGTCGTTGGCCGGATCGATGGCCACTGCCTCTTGCAAGCGCGCGATGGCTTCGTCGACATCGCCCCCTTCGGCCAGCAACTGCTCGGCTTCGGCCACGTCGGCATCGGCCTCGAGTTCGTCGGCACTGGGCACATGCTTGTCGAGAAACTTGCGCACCTCCGATTCCGGCAGGGCACCCACGAAGCCGTCGATCGGCTGCCCCTGCGAGAACAGCACGCAGAAGGGAATCGATCGGACGCCGAACGCCTGGCTCAGTTGGCTGGCGATCTCCGGTTGTTCGTCGCTGTTGAGCTTGGCGAGCAGAAAACGGCCGCCATAGTCGTTCTCCAGCTTTTCCAGCACCGGACCGAGGCTTTTGCAGGGGCCGCACCACGGCGCCCAGATGTCCAGCAGCACCGGCTGGCGCATGGACGCGCCGATCAGCTCAGCCTCAAAGTTCTGAATGGTGATGTCGATCATGTCGGAATGTGAACTGGGGACGAACGGGTGCGAAACAAGCGCAGCCTAAAATCGCGGTTTTCCCGTGACCCGGAGCCGCAGCTTGGAGTCTGCCCTGCCCGTGGTCGGCATCGTGATGGGGTCGTCCAGTGACTGGGACACCATGCAGATCGCCGCCCAGATTCTCGCCGAGTTCGGCATCCCTTACGAAGCCCGTGTCGTCTCGGCCCATCGAATGCCCGACGACATGTTCGCCTACGCCGATGCCGCGGCGGGGCGAGGCCTGCGAGCGATCATTGCCGGCGCCGGCGGTGCCGCCCACCTGCCGGGCATGTTGGCTGCCAAGACCGTGGTGCCGGTGCTGGGCGTGCCGGTGGCCAGCCGCCACCTGCAGGGCGTCGACTCGCTGCATTCGATCGTGCAGATGCCCAAAGGCATTCCGGTGGCGACATTCGCCATTGGCACGGCGGGTGCGGCCAACGCGGCGCTGTTCGCAGTGGCGATGCTGGCCCACGGTGATGCCGCGCTGGGCCAGCAACTGGCCGACTATCGCTCTCGCCAGACGGAGGCGGCGCGTGCGATGAGCGCCGACCTGAAATGAGCGCGCCGGTCAAAACACTGTTGCCGGGCGCCACGCTGGGGGTGATGGGCGGCGGCCAGTTGGGGCGCATGTTCGTGCATGCCGCCCAATCGATGGGCTACGCCACCGCCGTGCTCGATGCCGACCCCACCAGCCCCGCAGGATTGGTGTCGCATCACCATTTGGCGGCCGCCTACACCGACACCGCCGCCTTGGCCGAACTGGCGCGCGTGGCGGATGCGGTGACCACCGAGTTCGAGAACGTGCCCGCGCCCGCCTTGCGCGTGCTGGCTCAGTCGCGTCCGGTCGCGCCCGGCGCCGATGCGGTGGCCATCTGCCAGGACCGCGCCGCCGAGAAAGCGCATTTCCAGCGGGCGGGGGTGCCCTGCGCGCCGTATGCGGTGGTCGATTCCGACGCAGCGCTGGCATCGGTCGACGCAGCGCTCTTGCCGGGCATCCTCAAGACCGCGACCTTGGGTTACGACGGCAAAGGCCAGGTGCGCGTGGCGACCCGCGATGAATTGACGCAAGCCTGGCAGAAGCTGGGCAAGGCGCGTTGCGTGCTCGAGCAGATGCTGCCGTTGCAAAACGAGCTGTCGGTGATCGTGGCCCGTGGTGGCGATGGTGATGCGGTGACGTTCCCCGTGCAGCAGAACCTTCACCGGGATGGCATCCTCGCCGTGACGCAAGTGCCAGCGCCCCAGGTTTCTGCCGAGTTGGCCGAAGACGCTGCGCGCTGCGCGAAGGCCATCGCCGCATCGATGGGCTACGTCGGGGTGTTGTGCGTTGAATTCTTCGTGGTCGCCGGGGCCGACGATTCGCCGCGCCTGGTGGCCAACGAAATGGCGCCGCGGCCTCACAACTCGGGCCACTACACGATCGACGCCTGCGACGTGTCGCAGTTCGACTTGCAAGTGCGCTGCATGGCGGGCCTGCCTCTTATCGCGCCTCGGTTGCATTCGCCGGCGGTGATGCTCAACCTGCTGGGCGATCTGTGGTTCGCGGCCGATGCCCACGTCGCTCACACGCCGCGCTGGGCCGAGGTGTTGGCATTGCCGGGCGCGCATCTGCATCTCTATGGCAAGGCAGATGCTCGACCTGGCCGCAAGATGGGCCACCTGACGATCACTGGCGCCACCGCCTCCGAGGCGCTTGAGCGCGCCCTGCAGGCCTGTGCCATCCTGGGCCTGCCGGCCTTCTGACATGCCGGTGTTGAACGGGTCCGACGCGATGGTGCTGGGCGACGCCGCGCAGCGCTTGGCCGATGGCCAACTCGTTGCCTTCCCGACGGAGACCGTCTACGGCTTGGGAGCGCGGGCGGACGACGATGCCGCCGTGGCCCGCATCTACGCTGCCAAGGGGCGGCCGGCCGATCATCCCTTGATCGTGCACGTGGCCCATGCCGAAGCTGCGCGAGCGTTCGCCGCCCAGTGGCCCGAGCGCGCGCAGCGGCTGACCGCCGCCTTCTGGCCGGGACCCTTGACCGTCATCGTGCCGCGCGCGCCGGGCATCGCGGCCGCCGCCGCGGGCGGGCAGGACACCATCGGTCTGCGTTGCCCGGCGCATCCGGTCGCGCATGCTTTGCTGTTGGAAGCGGCTCGGCGTGGCGTGCCCGGCGTGGCGGCGCCCAGCGCCAACCGTTTCGGCAAGGTGAGCCCGACCCGGGCCGACCATGTCGCAGGTGAATTCGATGCAGCGCTGTGGGTGCTCGACGGGGGTGCTTGCGACGTGGGCATCGAGTCGGCGATCGTGGACTGCAGCCGTGATCGGGCGGTGCTCTTGCGCCCGGGTACGCTGACGCGCGAACGCATCGAGGCGGCGCTGGGTGGCGAGCCGTTGGCCGAGCGCGATCGACAAGCGCCGCGGGCTTCGGGCACGCTCGACGCGCACTACGCCCCGCGTGCCCGGGTGCGGCTGATGGAAGGTGCCGCGCTGAAGGCGGCGTTGTCCGTGCTGGGCCCGGTCGCCTCCGGGTCAGCCGCGCCCGTGGCGGTATATTCCCGAACCGTGGGCCCGCTGCCTGCGGGCATCCCGGGCCGAGCGATGCCGGCGGACGCCGCTGCCGCCGCACGGGCCTTGTTCGGTGTGCTGCGCGAGCTCGACGCTTTCGGCACACCCTTGATCTGGATCGAGACCCCGCCTGCCGACTCGGCCTGGGACGGCGTTCGGGATCGACTTCAACGCGCTGCGGCAGCCGGCTGAAGGCTGCGCGTGGCCACTGCAATCACCGTATTGGAATGAGCATGATTTCGACTTCGTGGGCCCGCCGGGCCTCTCGTGCCTGGCGCCTCGCGGCGGGCACTGCGCTGGTGGCAGGCGTTCTGGCCGGTTGCGGCGGCAGCACCAGCCAGGTCGACGTGTTCGAGCCGGGGCGCCTGCTGGTTTTCGGCGACGAGCTGAGCCTGCTGACCAACGATGGCTACAAGTACACGGTCAACTCGGTGGACGACAACGACGCCCTTCAGTGTGGCGGCAGCTTGATTTGGGTGCAGATCCTGGCAGCGCAGTACGGCATGGTCTTCGCGGAGTGCAACCCCAATTCGGTGGCCAATCCCAAAGCGAAGATGCTGGCCACCGAGGGCGCGATGGTTGACGACATCGAGACCCAGATCCGGACCTTCACGTCGAGCGACAGCATTCGCGGCGATGACCTCGCGACGGTGCTGGTTGGCATGAACGATGTGCTGCAGGCTTACGCCAGCTTTCCGGCAGACGACGAAGATATTCTGGTGGCTCGCATGAAGAGTGCGGGCGAACGCGCGGCCGCTCGCGTGAATGAGCTGGCTTCCGACGGTGCGCGAGTGTTGGTGAGCACCATGCCCGACATGGGGCAGACGCCCTTCGCCAAGGCCGAAGACTTGGAGCATGGCGACACCCGTTCGCGGCTTTTGACGAGGCTCAGCCGCGAGTTCAACACCGCCATGCGGCTGAAGTTGATCAATGACGGCAGCAAGCTGGGCTTGCTGTTGATGGACGACCTGCAGCACAGCATGGTGCGGGTGCCGGGTGCATTCAGTCTGTCGAACACGGACACCGCGGTGTGCGACGAAAGCGCACCGTTGCCGACCTGCACGTCCAACACGCTCATCTCGACCGATTCGTCAACGCCGAACCCGGAGGCCTACCTTTGGGCGGATGCCACCCGCCCGTCGTTGTCGCTCCATCGCTACCTGGGCTCGCAGGCCGCGAACCGCGCCCGCAACAATCCGTTCTGACGGGCGCCCTGGGTTGCCAGGCGTGACACCGGTCACGCCAAACCCCTTTTGACGACACGGGCGGCGTCCTGTCAGGCCGCCGCCACACAGAGGGTTTGCCCCGGCGGCGAGCCCGAAAACCGCCTCTTATAGTTTTTCCGTTAAATCGAACGGTCGTTCGATTTTGGGCAAACGAGCGCCCCCTGGGGCTCGGTCAGCCGAGCCCGTGCCGGTGCAGCCGGTGCCGGGAGCGGCCCTTCGTTTCTTGAGAGGTGGGCATGAAGAAATTTCATCTGTCATGGTTGGCGGCCGCAGCGACCGCCATGCTGGTGGCTTGCAGCGGCGGTGGTGAAGGCGACCAGTCACCGCGCGTCGAGTACGGCAAGATGGTCACGTTCGGCGACAGCCTGAGCGATGTCGGCAGCTACAACGTGGGCGTGGTTCAGTCGTTTGGCGGCGGCCGCTACACGATCAACACGGGCGATGCGGTCAACTGGACCGAGTTGCTCTCCACGACCTTGGGCCTGGAGGCCTTGTGCGCGGCCCAGACGGGGTTGAATTCCGTGGCTGAGCTCGGTGGCCCGGTGGCCACGGTGAACCACGAAGGTTGCTACAGCTACGCCCAAGGCGGTGCTCGCGTCACCAACCCCGTCGGCCCGGGCAACGCCGCGCTGCTGGCGCTTGGTGATGAAGGTGGCGCTCTCGGCCAACTGACGAAGCCCATCGTCGAGCAGATCGGGCGTCACCTGGCGGCTGTCGGTGGCAGCTTCGCGGCCGACGATCTCGTCACGGTGATGGCCGGCGGCAACGACCTGTTCATGCAGCTGGCGGCCTTCGAGGCCATGGTGGGGGCTGGCATGCCTGCCGACCAGGCGTCCGAAGCGGTCGTCACGGCCATGGGCCAGGCCGGCGGTGAACTCGCGGCCTATGTCAAAACGATGATCGTGGCCAACGGTGCGAAGCGCGTCGTGGTGGTCAACGTGCCCGATGCGGCCAAGGCACCGGCCTTCCTGTCCAGCAGCGACACCCAGGCCCTGGTGACGGCCATGCTGACCACCTTCAACGGCCAGTTGGCCGCCGGCTTGGCAGGCACTGAAGACAACGTGTTGTTGGTGGACTCGTACACCGTCAGCCAGGATCAGGCGGCCCATCCGGCGCAGTACGGCCTGACCAACGTCACCACGCCGGCCTGCGACCTGACGGGCGCGCTGGCGTCGCTGCCGACCTCGCTGGTCTGCACCACCGACACCCTGGTGGCCGGCGTCACCGAAACCTGGCAATACGCCGACACCGTGCACCCGACGCCTTACGGCTACAAGCTGTTGGCCCAGTTGGTCACGGCCGAGATGTCGAAGAAGGGCTGGCTGTGAGCCGGCGGCGTTCGCGCAGCAACAAGGACCTCCGAACCATGAAGAAGACACTCACCTCCGCGCTGGTGCTGACGGCCCTCTCGTTCGCATCGCAGTCGGTGTTGGCCCAGGAGGCCGGCACCATGTCGGTGAAGCTCGGCTACAACCAGATCATTCCGCAAGTCAGCAGCGGTGATCTGTCGGCGCCCAGCATCCCGGGTACGAAGATCGACGTGAAGGAAGCCGGCGCGCTGATCTTCACGCTGAACTACGCCTACAGCTCGGACATCTCGTTCGAGTTCTACGCCGGCCTGCCCTACGAGCATGACATCGTCGGTGACGGCGCCATCAAGGGCGTGGGCAAGATCTCGTCGGTCAAGCAGGTGTCGCCGACGCTGTTCGCGCAGTACCGCTTCCTGGACAAGGAATCGATGATCCGCCCGTACGTCGGGCTGGGCCTGACCTACGCCTACTTCTATGGTGAAGAAGGCACGGCCAACCTGACGGCGCTGACCAACCCGGGCGGCGAGGCGACGCTGCTTGAAGTGGACGATGCCTGGGGCTTGTCGCCGCAGATTGGCGCCACCGTCAAGATCGACCGCAACTGGTTCGTCGACATGTCAGTCATCAAGTCGTTCGTGAAGACCACGTCGCACCTGTCCACCGGTCAGTCGATCGATACCAAGCTCGATCCGCTCGCGATCAACATCGGGGTCGGTTACCGCTTCTGAGCGGCCTCAGGGCTGATACACGCCACGGCGGCCCCGGCAACGGGGCCGCCGTTTTTCGTGGTGCGCGCCGGGCGCTGTCGCCGCCCGCGCATGGCGGGGCTCAATGCGGCCGGCGTTCGCGATGCGAGCGCCGCGCCCGGGCGTCTTCGCGCAGTTTGGTCCACAGGATGCTGGCGGCGAGCGGCAGCGTGATGGTGTTGGCGGCGATCAGCGCCCAGTCGCGCTCGTGCCAGCCGTAGGCCAGCCACAGCACGACGCCCAGCGTGAAGGCGGCATACGTCAGCGCAGAAATGCCGCTGACATTGCGGGTTCGCAAGGTCAGCCAAGCCTGCGGGATGAAGGCGAAGGTGGTGAGGCAGGCGGCGGGATAGCCGAGCCAGTGAAGCAGCTGGTCTGTGGTCATGGGGTGGGTCGGCGCATGGGGCACGAGGGACAACGGGCGCCGGGCGACACGGCGTCATGGATCGCCCACTGCACCAGCGCGTCGAGGGCGGCACGGGATGCGCCGGCGTTGGGATGGTTGACGATGGCCACCAGCACATAGCGTCGGCCGCTGTCGCCCAGCACATAACCGGCGACGGCGGCCACGTCGCGCAGCGAGCCTGTCTTGAGGTGGGCGCGGCCGGCGGTCGCGGTGGAGCGCTTCAGCGTGCCGTCGGTGCCGGTGACGGGCAATGAGCTGATCAGCTCCGGCATCACCGGGCTCGCCCAGGCCGATTGCAGCAGGCGGGCCAACCACTGCGCGCTCACTCGGGCGTCTCGCGAGAGCCCGGAGCCGTTGTCGACCACCACCTGCTGCAAGGCGGCCTCGCCCAGCCGGCCCGCCACCCAGCGGCGCAGGTGTTCGCGGGCGTCTTCAGGGCGGATGGGCGACATCGCCACGGGCGCGCCCTTCGCCAGGCTGCCTGCCGCGCCGCGTGCCTCCGAGCGTGCGTCGGCTGCCGTCGCGGGAGCCGAGGCTGGCGCAGAGGCCGCCATCGAGTTGCCGGATGCGAGTGAGGTCGTGGCAGACGGTGGCGGCAGCAGGCTGGCGGTGGGCAAGCTCAGGAAGAGCTGTTCCGCCATCAGGTTGTTGCTGAACTTGTTGATGTCGCGGATCACATCGGCCAGCGCGGGCGACGGGAACTCAAACGCCAGCCGCGCGCCTTGGGGCACGCTGCCTTCCCGCACCGTGCCGTCGAGCCGGCCCCCGAGCTCACGCCACATCGCCTCGATCAGGCGCGCCGCGTAGCCGGCCGGGTCGGCGGATGCGAGGGGCCAGACGCGCTCACCGCAGGCGCCAGGGTAGCTGCCGACGAACCGCACCTTCGCCGGCTCTGCCAGCTGGGCCTTCAGACCGGTGCGCCAGTCGTCGCAAGGGCCGGCGGCCAAGGGCACGGTCGCGTCCACCTGCACGCCCGCCAGTGCCGGCTCGGCGCTGATGCGGGCCACGCCGGCCACGGGGTCGGGCGTGAAGGTGTAGTTCACCGCCTTGAAGTTCAGCATCAAGGCATCGGGCTGCACGTTCTGCGGCTTGAACGGTTCGTTGTCAAAGTCCCCGGGCTGCCGCTCAGGCGGCGCGAAGGCCGAGCGGTCGAGCAGGATGTCGCCGCGAATCGCCTTCACGCCCGCCTGTTGCTGCAGCCGCTTGAGCAGCAACCACACCCGTTCCAACACCAGCTTCGGGTCCCCGCGGCCCTGGATCACCACCGAACCGTCGAGCACGCCTTCGCGCAAGGTGCCGGTGAGGTACACCGGTGTGCTCCACGTCCACGCTGGGCCGAGCTGGTCCAGCGCTGCATAGGTGGTGACGAGCTTGAACAGGGAGGCCGGATTGACCAGCGGCTGATCGTTCCAGGCCAGCAACGTGCTACCGGGCCCCACTTCCTGAACGACGGCCGACAACGCATTCGCCGGCACCTTGCCGCGCTGCAGCGCCGCCTCCACCTCGGCCGGCAGGCTTTGTGCCATGGCGCCAGGGGTGACGAGCGTCATGAGCCATGCCGCGCCGCACATGGCCTGCCGCCAGGCCTTGGCCTTCACCCGAGATCCGCTTCCCATGGCGGCATGTTCGCACGGCTACACTTCGCCGATGCCAGTCAGCGAGCCGCCCGCCGTCCTTCTCCGCCGCGATCGGCCGGCGCGGCCACGCGCATGAGGCTGCTGGCACTGGACACCGCCACCGAAGCGATGGCGGTGGGGCTCGTCGATGGCGACTCGCAGGTGGCCGTGAACACCGAAGGCGGGGCCCAGGCCTCCGACCGGCTCATTCCCGTGGCGCTCGAATTACTGGCCCAGCGTGGCCTCGCACCGGCCGCCCTGAACGCCGTGGCGTTCGGGCAGGGGCCGGGCGCCTTCACCGGTTTGCGCACCGCGGTGTCGGTGGCGCAAGGGCTGGCGTTCGGCATCGGCTGCCCGGTGCTGCCCATCGACAGCCTGCTCATCGTGGCAGAAGACGCGCGTGCCCAGGCCCTCGGCGCGGACACCGATGAACCCTTTTCAGTGTGGGTGGCCATGGACGCGCGCATGGACGAGTCCTACGCCGCGTCCTACCGCCACGATGGCCGCAGCTGGACCGTCATCGATGCGCCCGCCCTGTATGACCTGCCGTCGCTCGCTGCCAGGTGGTCGTTGCAGGGCAGCCTGTCGCACCTCGCGGGCACCGCCGTCGGTGCCTTCACCGGGCGGCTGCCGTGGGGCAACGCGCGTTTGTGGCCCCAGGCCGCCGATCGGGCCGCGGCGCTGCTGCGCCTGGCGCGGGCGGCCTGGTTGGCCGGTCGGGGCGTGCCCGCCCGGCAGGCGCTGCCGATCTACCTGCGCGACAAGGTGGCCTTGACCACCGCCGAGCGACTGGCCGCCAAGGCGGCCGCCGCCCAGGGCGATGGAGGCACGCGGTGAATGCGCTGGGCCGCCGCGCACCGTCGGTCATCGCGCACCGCCCGATGACCGTCAGCGACCTGGACCAGGTCATGGCCATCGAAACCGCGGCCTACCCGTTTCCGTGGTCTCGAGGCCACTTCACCGACTCTTTGGCAGCCGGCTACCTGGCCGAGCTGCGCGTCTTCGGGCGTGAGCTGTTGGGCTACAGCGTGGCCATGGCCGGCGTCGAAGAGCTGCACCTGCTGAACATCACTGTCGCCCCGGCGCACCAGGGCCAGGGGCATGCGCGCGCCTTGCTGGCGCGGCTGGGCGAGGTCGGCCGGGCTCAAAACGCGGCCCAGATCTGGCTCGAAGTCCGAGAAAGCAATGCCCGCGCTCGCCGCCTGTACGAGCAATGGGGCTTCGAAGCGGTGGGATTGCGCAAGGGCTACTACCCCGCACCGCACGGTGAGCGCGAGCACGCGGTGGTGATGCGCTGGGCGCTCGATGGCGGCGGCATCGCGGGCTCGGGGGCCGGACATGACGTGGACTGACCGCCAGCGCACCATGTTGCGCGCGATGGGGCTGAACGTGTGGGCGCCCGTCGCGCGGCCCCAGCCTGTCGAGCCGGCGTTGGTCGAGGTGGCCGAGCCCACGCCCCTGGCGCTGGCCGAAGCCGAGTCGGTGCCTGCCGCGCCGGCCGCGGCATCGCCCCAGCCGGCGCCCGCAAGGCCTGTGCCCCGTGGGCCGGCACCGGCCGTGCCCATGGCCGTTCACCCGGCGCCCCCCGAGGCGCTGCCGCCTTTGGCCGACGACATCGCTGCGCTCGACTGGCCGGCCCTGCGCGAGGCCGTGGCCGCGTGCCGCGCCTGCGCGCTGTGCGACAGCCGCACCCAGACCGTGTTCGGCGTGGGCCACCCCCAGGCCGACTGGATGATCGTGGGCGAAGCGCCGGGCGAACAGGAAGACCTCAAGGGCGAGCCCTTCGTGGGGCCCGCCGGCCAGTTGCTCGACCAGATGCTGAAGGCGCTGGGCCTGACCCGCAGCGAGGCCCCGCCCGAGCAGCAGGTCTACATCGCCAACACCTTGAAGTGCCGCCCGCCTCGCAACCGCAACCCTGAGCCGGCCGAGCTGGCGCGCTGCGAACCGTTCCTGCGGCGTCAGCTCGCCCTGGTGCAGCCCAAGGTCATCCTGGCCATGGGCCGTTTTGCGGTGCAGACCCTGCTGCGCTCGAACGATGCCATTGGCCGCCTGCGCGGCCGTGTCCATGAGTACGACGGCGTGCCGCTGGTGGTCACCTACCACCCGGCCTATCTGCTGCGCCAGCCTGCGGACAAGGCCAAGGCCTGGGAAGACCTGTGCCTCGCGGCCAGCCTGCTGCAACGTTGAGCCGAGCCGCCTGACCGCTGCCGCGATGTCAGGTCACCAGTGGGTGCCGCTCTTCAGGTCGGCCTTCAGGTAGTGCGCGCCCGGAATCGGGTTGTAGTAGTAGGGCGGGATGGTCTCGAAGCCGAGCGAGGCATACAGCTCACGCGCGGCCTCCATGTCGTCCAGCGTGTCCAGCAGCATCGCTGAATAGCCGGCCCGCACGGCAGCGTCCATCAGGGCCTCGGCGATCAGCCGGCCGAGGCCGAAGCGGCGGAACGCGCGTCGCACATACAACCGCTTCATCTCGCAAGCGTTGGCGTAGTCCGCGTCTGCCAGCGGCCGGAACGCGCCGCAGCCGGCCAATTCGCCATCGACGTGGGCCAGCAGCAGGCCACCGCCCGGCTCGTCGTACTCGCCCGGCAGGCTCGCCAGCTCTTCCTCGAAGCGCTGGAACTGCAGGTCGATGCCGAGCGAATCGGCGTACTCGCGCATGATCTCGCGGGTGGCCTCGATCGCTTCGGGGGTGTCCGGCGTGAACAGCCGTATCTCGGGTGTGGACATGCCGGGGGGCGGCAGAGCTGAAAGCGGGAAGTTTAGTGGCCGATCACGGCCGGGGGGATGAAGACGCGCCACCGCGGGGCTCGTGCCGTGAGAAGCGAGGCAGGCTGCGCAGGGCCTGACGACGTGGCGCAGTGGCGGCGCGCATCAACCCAACCGGTACACCCAGACGCCCGCCGCACCGCAGGCCGCCAACAGCACGGTCGCCAGCAGCCTCGAGCGGAGGTGGTCGGCGCTGGCGGGGGTGCCGGGCGGCAGCAGCTTGTTGCCATGCCACATCGGCCGCAGCAGATCCTGCTTTTTGCGTGTCACGTAAAAGACGATCGCGGCCACGTGCAGGCCGACCAGGGCGTAGATCAGCCACTGGCCATAGCCTTTGTGCCAACCGGTGGCCAGGCTGGCGGTGGCGCCGCTGACGAAGCGGTTGAGCGGGCCCGTGGTGGCAATCTCGTCGTCCGCCACCAGGCCGGTTGCCACCTGCAGCGCCAGCACCGCGAGCAGGCCGAACACCGACAGGCTGCCCAGCGGGTTGTGGCCGACATCGAAACGATCGGTCGGCCGCGGCTGGCCGCGCAGGTAGCGCCCCACGGCAGCGGGGGCGTACACAAAGCTAGTGAAGCGCGACCAGCGCCCGCCCAGCAACCCCCAGAGGATGCGGAACACCAGCAGGGCCCCCACGGCCACGCCCAGACGCATGTGCCATTCGATCGCATTGCCGCCAGTCACCCCGGTGATCACCAGCCCGATCACCGCGGCGGCGAGCAGCCCGTGAAACAAGCGGGTGGGCAGATCCCAGACGCGGGTGGGAACCAGGTGGCGGCAGTCTTCTGCTGGCATCGTGGGCAAAGGGGGCAGTGCGCAACGGGGCGCGGGGCTGACACCTTAACCCTGCGCTGCAGCGGTGCCAACCCCGGCGTCGGTCGAGGGCTTTCCCCAGCAACCCGGTCGCCATCGCGAGGCACTCACCGCCAAGGTCGGTGCGTACACTGGCCCGATCGACCTGATCCCAGGCCTAGGGCGTTGTGAAGACCGCCATCGGCCGAGCAGGCCGATGCTGTCCAACGACCTTTCCCAATACCCCTGGAGGATCCGCATGAAACGTCTTGTCCTGGCCGTCGCCACGCTCGCCGGCCTGGTCGCCGCAGGCCCCGCTGCGGCACAGTTTCAGAAGCCTGAAGACGCGATCAAGTACCGCAAGGCGGCGTTCACGGTGATGGCGTCCCATTTCGGTCGCGTTGCGGCCATGGCCAACGGCAAGGTGCCGTTCGATGCCGCCGCAGCTCAGGCCAACGCCGACATCGTCGCCACACTGTCCAAGCTGCCGTTCACCGCGTTCATCGATGGCACCAGCAGCGGTGACACCAAGGCCAAGCCGGAAATCTGGACCGAGCAGGACAAGTTCAAGGCCGCCGCCGCCAAGATGAACGACGAAGTCGCCAAGCTCAACGTGGCAGCCAAGAGCGGCAACATCGACCAGATCAAGGCCGCCGTGGGCGACGTGGGCAAGAGCTGCAAAGCCTGCCACGACAGCTACCGCAAGGAGTAGCGCTCGCTCTTGCTGGCTGCGACGCCGGGGCGGGTGCGCGTCTCGGCGGGGGGGCAGCCAGCGGCCGTCGTCCAGGCGCGTCCGCCGGCCGTCAGCGGGCGGCCGCCCGAGGCGTCGGTCACCACGAACACCGCGCGGCCGGCGTGGCCTACTTCCGCCTCAGGCGGCGCGGGCCAGCGCCATTGCTGGGCCTGCTGCGCCGGCCACACGCCCACCGGCCGATAGCGCCGCACCACATGGTCGTGCTGCAGCGCCCGGCCGGCGTTCTCGCCCGCGGTCACCCGGCTGCGGTGGCCGTCTTCCAGCAGCGCCCAGTAGCCGGCGTATTGCCGCTCCGAAGCCCCAGGGGCCGGCGTGATCTCGGCCACCCATTGCGGGCCCTCTCGGCGGACCGCCACGGCGGGAACCGGCCCTGAGGAACGCGGCCCGATCGCGCGCTGCAGCTCCGTCGGCGTCGATTGCCGCCACGAGGGGAAGTCGCGGCCGTTGACCAAGATCTGAGGCGTGTAGACGAAGCGCGCCCCGTCACTGGCCTGAAGCTGGCGTTGGCGGGCCGAGTGGCTGGCATCGGCGAATCGGTCCGCCCAGCCCGGGCTGTCCCAGTAGTCCACGTGAAAGGCCAGGGCCAGCACCGCGCCATCACGCGGCACCGCCGAGAGCCAAAGGTCTGCGGGCGGGCAGGAGCTGCAACCCTCCGAGGTGTAGAGCTCGACGATCGCTGTGGGCGTGGCGATGGGCGTGCTCGCGGGGGTACCCGCACAGCCGGCGACGTCTTGCGCCAAAGCCCGTGGCGCCGCGATGCCCGCGGCGAGCGAAGCAACCCACCAGACGAGCTTCTGGCGGCACATCCAGGCAGCCATCGATTCTTGACCCATGCGCGACACTCCGATCGAGGGTTGTTCCATTGGGGCGTGTTCACACGACGCATCGGGGCTCCGTAGTGTGAACGCGCCCTGAGGCGGCCCAGTTCGCTCGGCGGGCCATCTCGTTGGAACTGAGTCGCGCGCAGCCCCCGGGCCTTACATCGCCGTTCGCAGCCAGTGCAGCGAGAACCAGCGCCGCGCGTCGACCCACACGGCTTCCGGCACAAACCCGGCCCGCCGGGCCAGCCTTTGGAAGCCGGCGACGGTGTACTTGTACGAACTCTCGGTGTGCAGGCTTTCGCCCTCGGCCATCGTGATGGCCTGCCCGCACAAGTGAATCACTTGATCGCATCGGCTGATCAGGTGCATCTCCACCCGCTGGTGGGGCGGGTGGTAGAAGGCGCTGTGCGCCCAGCGGTTGAGATCGAAGTCGGCACCGAGTTCGGCATTGGCCCGGGCCAGCAGGTTTCGATTGAAACGTGCCGTGGTGCCCTGCGCATCGTTGTAGGCCGCGTGCAGCAGATCGGGGTCTTTGATCAGGTCCACGCCGATCAGCAAACCGCCGTCGAGCCAGCAGGCCATGCGTTGCAGCAGATGGGCCGCCTCGTCCGGCTCGAAGTTGCCGATGGAGCTGCCGGGGAAGAACCCCACGCGGCGGCCCCGCGCGGGCGGCAAGGGCAACGCCTGGGTGAAGTCGGCCGCGATGGGTTGCACCGACAGACCCGGCCGGTCACGCCGAAGTTGCGCCGCGCTGGCCTGCAGGTGGTCGGCCGAGATGTCGATCGGCAGCAGCGACGCCGGCCGTTCCAGCGCATCGAGCAACAGCCGCACCTTGCGCAGGCTGCCGGCGCCGAACTCGATCAGCTCGACCTCCGGCCCGATGCGCCGACCGATGTCACCGGCATGCCGATCCAGCAGCGCCAGCTCGGTGCGGGTGGGGTAGTACTCGGGCAACTCGCAGATGGCGTCGAACAGCCGAGAGCCTTCGGCGTCGTAGAACCACTTGGGCGAGATGTGGTGCGGTGATTGCGTCAGCGCCGAGTGCAGGGCGTGGGCAAAGTCGCTGGCGCAGGTGTCGGGAGTGGGCTTCATGCGTCGTCCAGGTCTCGGGCCAGGCGCACGCCACTGAACTGCCAGCGGGCCGACGGCGGAAAGAAATTGCGGTAGCTCAGGCGGGCGTGTCCGGGGGGTGTGGCGCAGCTGCTGCCGCGCAGCACCAGTTGGCCCACCATGAACTTGCCGTTGTATTCAGACGCCGTGCCGGCGAACGGCCGGAAGCGTGGATAGGGGTCGTAGGACGAGCGCGTCCACTGCCACACCGTGCCGAAGGATTGAAGGTCGGCGCCGCTGCGGCGCGGCATCGGCCGCAGCGCGCTAACACCGTGGGAGGGCTCGGCGCCCCAGGCTTGCACGGCCGTCTCCCATTCGAATTCGGTCGGCAACCGGGCGCCGGCCCAGGCGGCGAGGGCGGAGGCTTCGTAGAAGCTCAGGTGGCAGGCCGGCGCATCCGGCTGCAGCGGTTGCTCGCCGTAGAGCGTGAATTCGCGATCGGCGTCGCGCCAGTACAGCGGCGCTTGCCAGCCCTGCGCCTGCACCACGGCCCATCCATCGGACAACCAGAACTCCGGCCGCCGGTAGCCACCGTCGGCGATGAAGGATTGAACCTCGCGATTGGTCACCAACTGGCGGGCCAGTGCAAAGGGCTCGACGCGGGCGATGTGCCGGGGCCCCTCGTTGTCGAAACCGAAGCCATCGCGCGGGTCGTGCCCGATCTCGACATCGCCGCCGCCCCATTCCCACCAACTTGCATCGTCACCCAGGGCCGCCGCGGCGCGCGGTGGCACGGGGGCATACGCGGGCGCCAGCGGGTTCAGCGAGAGCAGGTGCAGCACATCGGTGAGCACCAGCTCCTGGTGCTGCTGCTCGTGCTGCAGCCCCAGCTCGATCAAAGGTTCGATGGTGGCCCAGGTGTCGGCATCGGCACCGTCGATCAGCGACAGCAGCGCCGCGTCGACGTGACGCCGGTAAGCGTGCACCTCGGCCAAGGCCGGCCGCGTGAGCAGGCCGCGCTGCGGACGAGGGTGCCGGCCCCCCAGACTTTCGTAGTACGAGTTGAACAGCAGTCCATAGCGCGCATCGAAGGGCTGGTAGCCCCAGGCGTGAGCGGTGAGCACCAGGGTTTCGAAAAACCAGGTGGTGTGGGCGAGGTGCCACTTGGTGGGGCTCGCGTCCGGCATCGACTGGGCCCCCTGGTCTTCGGGTGAGAGGGGCTCTGCCAGGGCCGTGCTGTGCGCACGCACGGCCTTCAGCCGAGTCGACAGCGCGGTTCTGGAAGTGAGGCGGCGGTCTTCGGCGGGCGTCATGGGCATGGCAGGCGATGCGGGACGACGGAAGGCGCAATGTAAGGCGCACCGTTCACGCCGTCGACCGCAGGGGTGTTTCGACACGTCACGCCCGCCAGTCGGCAAGGCATGTGCCCGCTGGAACTTGCCAGCGCTGGAAGTTTTCGCTCTCAGCGGGCGGAAATCAGGCGGTCTGCGCGTCGTCGTGACGCCACAGAGGGCCGGCGCTCGACAGCGTCAGCTGCCGAATCCGAGCACCACGCGCCGGGTGTTGGCGCTCTTCTTTTCAATCTTCGTGACCACCACCGCGCCGATGTCGGCGGTGTTGCTCACGTGGGTGCCCCCGCAAGGCTGCATGTCGACGCCTTGAACATCCACCAGGCGCACCAGCCCGTTGCCACGCGGGGGCTGCACACGCATGCTGCGCACCCATTGCGGGTTCGCGTCGAGGTCGGCGTCTGTCACCCAGCGGGTGGTGACGGGGTGGGATTCGGCCACCAGGCGGGCCAGGCCGGCCGTCAGCTCCTCCTTGTCGAGGGGCTCGGTCATGTGGAAATCCAGCCGGGCATAGGCCGCGGTGATCGAGCAGCCATCGACGGGGTGCGGCACCAGTGCGCAAAGCAGGTGGGTGCTGGTGTGAAAGCGCCGGTGGGCTTCGCGGCGAGCCACATCGATGCGAGCCGACACCGTCTGCCCTGCGGCGAGTGTGGCCGCCTCGGTGGCATCGGCCAGCAGGTGCAGGATCTGTCCGGGCTCGGCCCCCTTGCGGGTGTCGATCACCCGCAGCGCCCGGCCCTCTGCAGTCAGCAGCACGCCCGCGTCGCCGGCTTGGCCACCGCCCTGGGGGTAGAAGACGGTGCGATCGAGCTGGACCGCAAGGCCATCAACCGCCGTCACGATGGCGTCACAGGCGTTCAGGTCGGCATCGTCACGAAACAGCTCGATCGTCGGGGGCATGGGCGGGTCAGCAGGTCAAGCCGGCATCAGGGGCTGGCGATCACGCCGCAGGCCAGGCGTGCGCCGGAATTGCCGGTGGGTTGGGTGGTGAAGTCGTCCGGGCCGGCGTGCACGATGACCGCGCGGCCGACGATGCTGGTGGCGCCAGCGCTCACGGTCGGGCCGCTCAGGGTGAACTTCTGGTCGGCCACACCGTTGGCGTCGGCCTTCAGCGCCGGCATGTCGCCTGCGTGGTGGGCGCCGTCCTGCGGGCCATGCGGCTTGCCATCGGGGTTGAAGTGGCCGCCAGCGCTGGTGCCGTCGGTGCTGGCGCAGTCGCCCTTCTCGTGGATGTGCACGCCATGCTCGGCATTGGGTTTCAGGCCGGTGACGCGGGCATGCACCATCAGGTGGTCGCCCATCTGGTGGAACATGAACAGCCCGCGGACATTGTTGTTCTGCGTGGGCGTGAGGGTGGCCACGGCGGCGCGGCCCTTCATGGCATCCATGTGCTCAGCCATGTGGTCGCCCATGCCGCCCCCCTGGCCGTGGCCATGCGAGGACGGGGTGCTGCAACCGGCCAATACGAGGGCCGCCGCGGCGGCAGTGAGCAAAGCAAGACGGGACATTCAGGTCTCCAGATCGTTCAGGATGGCCTGCAATGTAGGCGCGATCCGCACGGCGCGGAAGGGTTGGCACAGCGGCTTACACGCTGGGGTGCGGCGATGCCACGGTGGCCCGCGCTACAGCAGCACTGTTCCGCTGATGCACGCGGCCACATCGCCGCCGATCCACAGCATGCCGGTGTCGGCCTCGCGCATCACGTGCACACGACCTGCGCGGCCCATGGCCGTGCCTTGTGCGGCCACGTACTCCGGCGGGGCGACACCTTCGCCGATCAACCACTGCGCCAGGCTGGCGTTCAGGCTGCCGGTGACGGGGTCTTCGGGCACGTCGTTCGGTGCGGCGAAGCCGCGCACTTCAAACTGGGTGCCGTTGGCGCCCTCGGCGTCCTGTTCGGCGACCACGCCGACCTTGGCGAGGCCCTTGAGCCGGCCGTGGTCGGGCTGCAGGGCGCGCAGCCGTTTCGCACTGGCCACCCGCATGCCGACCCAGCGGATGCCGTTGTCGAGCCAGCAGGCTGCCAGCAGGTCGCTCGCACGCACGCCCAGGGCATCGACCAGTTGCGTGAGCAACTCATCATCGATCGGCTCGCGCCGCAGGGGCGGGGCGGCGAAGGCCAGCCGCTGGCCATCTCGCCGTACCGGCACCAGGCCGATGCCGCACTGCTGCACCACCTGCCCGGCCTCGCGGGGCGTGCCGCCCGCCGCGAGCCAGGCGTGGCAACTGCCCAGCGTGGGATGGCCCGCGAACCGGAACTCACCCTTGGGCGTGAAGATGCGGACCCGGTAATCGGCCCGCTCGTCGGTGGGCCGCAACAGGAAGGTTGTCTCGCTCAGATTCGTCCAGGTGGCAAAGGCCTGCATCTGCGCGTCCGACAGCCCGTCAGCGTCGTGCACGACGGCCAACGGGTTGCCCTTCAACGGCGTGGTGGTGAAGACGTCCAGCTGGCTGAATCGGCGAGGGGTGCTCATCAGGGGGTGGCCTCTTCCAGTTCTTCGTTGAGATGGCGCTTGAGCACCCGGCCCAGTGCCGACACGGCGGTGCGGATGTCCTCGGGCGCCAGCGTGACGAACGACAGGCGCATCGTGCGGACGTCGGGCGAGTGAGCGTAGAAGGCCTCACCCGGCACATAGGCGACCCCGGCCTTCACGGCCTGTTCGAGCAAGGCCATCGCGTGGCAGCCTTCGGGCAGACGCACCCAGAAGAACATGCCGCCGTGCGGGGCCGACCACTCGCTGCCTGCGGGCAGGTGCTCGGTCAGCGCCGCGGCCATGGCGTCGCGCTGGGCTTTGTAACGAGCACGGATCGTCGGGATGTGCTGGCCCAGGAAGCCGCCCTTGATCACTTCGTGCACGACGCGCTGGTTGAAGCCGGGGGTGTGCAAGTCGGCGGCCTGCTTGGCCTGCAGCAGCTTCGGGCACAGCTCGGCCGGCGCCACCACATAGCCCAGGCGCAGCCCGGGCGCCAACACTTTCGAGAACGAGCCGAGGTAGATCACACCCTCGTGCCAGCGCGAGGCCAGCGGCGCTGGGGGCTCGTCGTCGAACCAGAGGTCGCCGTACGGGTTGTCTTCGATCAGGGGCACGCCGGCAGCCTGCGCGGCCTTCACGATCGCCTGGCGACGGGCCTCCGGAATGACGCGGCCCGTCGGGTTCTGGAAGTTCGGCAGCACGTAGGCGAAGCGGGTGCCGGGCGCATCGTGGGGCAGGCGTTCGATGGCCTCGGGCAGCGGCCCCGAGCCGTCGCTTTCCAGGCTGCGGAAGATGGGTTCGTAGGGGGCGAACGCCTGCAGCGCGCCCAGGTAAGTGGGCGTCTCGACGGCCACCGGGGCGCCCGCATCGATCAACACCTTGCCCACCAGGTCCAGGCCTTGCTGCGAGCCGGTGGTGATCAGCACTTGGGCCGGGGTCACCTTCAGCCCGCGCTGGTTCAGCTGGGCGGCCACCCATTCGCGCAGCGGGCCGAAGCCTTCACTGGCAGCGTACTGCAGGGCTTCCTTG
Source organism: Ideonella lacteola (assembly GCF_038066555.1). Taxonomy (NCBI): domain Bacteria; kingdom Pseudomonadati; phylum Pseudomonadota; class Betaproteobacteria; order Burkholderiales; family Sphaerotilaceae; genus Ideonella; species Ideonella lacteola. Next base: position 109,701 of record NZ_JBBUTG010000010.1, read on the forward strand.
GGCGTGTCGGCCAGCACCTTGGCGGTGGCCTCGCGCATCGCCTCGATCGGGAAGGTCTCGGGCGAGGGCAGGCCGCCGGCCAACGACAGCACGCCGGGCTGTTCGGTCACCTTCAAGATCTCACGGATGATCGAAGGGTTCATGCGCGCCGCGCGTTGCGCCAGATGCCAGGCGCTGGCAGGGGTGGTGATGGTCATGGTGAAGTCTCCTCAAGCAACATCCATTGCACAGCCTCGTGAGCGTGCAAGGCGGTGGTGTCGAACAGTGGCAGCGGCCAGCCGTTCGGTTCGGGGGGGTGATCGGGTGGGGTGAGCAAGGCGATCTCGGTGCAACCGAGGATGACCGCCTCGCAGCCCTGGTCGGCCAGTCGGGCCATGATCTGTACAAATGTCTCGCGCGATGCCGGGCGGGTCAAGCCGCGGCACAGCTCGTCGAAGATCACCCGGTGCACTTCGTCGCGGTCCGCGGCGCCGGGGATCACGGTGGACACCCCGTGGCGCTCGGCCAAGTGATCGACGAGAAAGCGATCTTCCATCGTGAAGCGGGTGCCCAGCAGGCCGACGCGCTGGTGGCCGGCGTGGCGCAGGGCCCGTCCGGTCGCGTCACCGATGTGCAGCAACGGCAGGCCGCAGGCCTCGACGATCGGCGCCGCCACCTTGTGCATCGTGTTGCTCGCGATGAGCAGGCCTTCTGCCCCCGCCAACTTCAACTGCCGCGCCGTCTGGCCGAGCGCCGCGGCGGCGCCCGCCCAGTCCCCTTGGCGCTGTTGGGCCGCGATGCCGTCGAAATCGACGCTGGCGAGCCTCAGGGGGGCGCTGTGCAGCCCGCCCAGCCGCTGCGCGACGCCCTGGTTGAGCAGCCGGTAATAGACGAGCGTGGATTCCCAGCTCATGCCGCCGAGGATGCCGAGTGTTCTCATGCCGTGGGGTCCGTGGTGGCGTTGGATCTCGTCGCGGCCGCGCGGTGGCCAGGCGCCTGCACCGGCATGCGCTTGCCAATGACCACCGTGGCGAGCACCGCCAGGGCGAACAGCACGGTCGTCGGCTCCAGTGTTTCGCCCAGAACCGGCACGGCGAACAGCAGGGCGAGGAAGGGTTGCAGCAGCTGCACCTGGCTCACTCGCAAGGTGCCGCCCAGGGCCAGCCCGCGGTACCAGGCGAAAAAGCCGAGCCACATCGAGAACAGCGTGACATAGCCGAAGCCCCACCAGGCCGAGGCGGCCACCGGCTGAGTGGGCCAGCTGAACCAGGCTGCGGGCAAGGTGAGCGGCAGGCTCAGGCACAGCACCCAGGAGATCACCTGCTCGGCCGGCATTTGAGTGGCCAGCTTCGCGCCGGCCACGTAGCCGCCGCTGGCGCTGAGCACCGCCATCAACAGCCAGCCGTCGGCGGTGGTGAGCCGACCGCCGCCCTCCCGGAAGGCGAAGGCCAGCACCAGGGCGCAGCCGGCGACGGCGCAGATCCAGAAGCCGGCGGAGGCCCGTTGGCGCAAGGCCGCTGCGGCGATCGCGGCGGTGGCCAGCGGCAACACGCCAGTGACCACCGCCGCGTGCATGGCCGGCACCTCACGCAGCGCCAGAGCGATGCCGAGCGGGAAGCCCACCACCGTGCCCAGGGCGCTCAGGCCCAGGGCCACCAGGTGCTGGCGCTGTGGCCGCGGGGCCCCGGTGAGCCACAAGTACAGCAGGCTCAGCAGGCCGGCGCCGGCGGCGCGGCCGGCGGTGACGAAGGCTGGTGGCAACTGCGGTGCGTCCTGCGGCCCGACGGCCAGGCGCGTCATGGGAAAGGTCAACGCGAAGATCACCACGCCCAGGGCGCCGAGCATCAGGCCGCGCTGGGTGGCGTCGACGCGGGGGGCGGTGGCAACAGCGCTGGGCATCTGGACAGTCTAGGTGGCCGACCAGTACAGTGCCGATACAGATCAGCGGCGCAGGAGACCAAACTGTATTGGTCATCGCGCCGACACACCGATGAACACCCGCGACGCTTTCGCCCTCACCCGCGCTGCCGGGGCCACCCTCACCGAGCAGCTGGCCAGCCAGTTCGCCGAGCGCATCCGGCAGCGGCTGCTGGCACCCGGTGCTCGCCTGCCCTCGGTGCGCGACTGTGCGCGGCGTCACGGCGTCAGCGCCCACACGGTGGTGGCGGCCTACGACCAGTTGCTGGCGCAAGGCTTGGTCGAGGCGCGCCGGCAGCGGGGTTTCTTCGTTCGCGAGTCCCAGCGTGCGCCTGCTTCGGGCCCGCATGTGGCGCCCGCGGCGGTGGCGGCCGAGGTGCCGGTGCGCGTGGCGCCGGTGGACGCCACGGCGCTGATCCGCGGCATGTTCCACGGGGTGAGCCACCTTCCCGCGCCGGGCCTGGGCACCCTGCCGCCGGATTGGCTGGACCTGCCGATGCTCGCCAGCGCGCTGCGCCGTGTGCTGAGCCACGGCGACGCCACCTTGGCGCTGCAGTACGGCCAACCCGCCGGCGATGTGCGCTTGCGCGAAGCCCTGGCCACCAAGCTGGCCGACTTCGGCGTGCGCGCACGTTCATCGCAGATCGTGACCGCCACCGGCGCCACCCATGCGCTGGACATCGTGTCGCGTGCGCTGCTGTCGCCCGGCGACGCGGTGCTGGTCGACGAGCCGGGCTGGGCGGTCGAATACGCGCGATTGACGCAGCTGGGCATGCGGCTCTTGCCGGTGCCTCGCACCGCCGACGGCCCGGATCTGGCGGTGATGGCCACGCTGGCGCGCGAACACCGGCCGCGCATGTACGTGACGGTGTCGGTGCTGCACAACCCGACCGGCCATTCCATCAGCCTGGGCGACGCACACCAGGTGCTGAAGCTGGCGGAGGCGCACGACTTTTTCATCGTGGAAGACGACACCTACGCCCACCTGGCGCCGGCCCACCTGCCGCGGCTGGCGGCGCTCGACGGCCTGCAACGCACCTTGTACGTGTCGGGCTTCTCCAAGATCCTCACGCCAAGCTGGCGTGTGGGCTATGTGGCCGCGCCGCCCTCACTCGTGGAGCGGCTGATCGACGTCAAGTTGCTCTCGACCCTCACCACGCCTGCCGTGCTGGAACAAGCGGTGGCGCATTGCCTGGAGCAAGGCAGCCTGCGGCGCCACGCCGAGCGAGTCACCGCCCGCCTGGACGCCGCCCGCCACCGCAGCGTGCAACTCGCCCAGGCCCACGGTTGCCGCTTCGTGACCCCCCCTCAGGGCCTGTTCGGTTGGGTCGACACCGGCGTCGATACCGAATCCCTGGCCCAGACCCTTCTGGATGAGGGCTGGCTCCTCGCCCCCGGCCACCTGTTCCATGCCACCCGCCGCCCGAGCACGGTCATGCGCATCAACTTCGCCACCTCGCAAGATGCTCGCTTCTGGCAGGCGTTTGGGCGGGGGCGGCATCCCTCCTCGTGACAAGCCTGACGGCATGGGTCGAGCAGGTACAGTGCCTGCCATCCAAGATCTTGGGAGATCCCATGCAAACTCGAGAATCGTCTTCGCGCCTGACGTGGCGTTGGTTGGCGGTCGCTTCGGTCGCCAGCCTGATGCTCGCTGGCTGCGGCGGTGGCGGTGATGATGAAGGTGGCGATGACACCACCGGCCTGGTGCCCACCGCGCCGACGCTCGGCGCCACGCTGTACAACGACGCCACGGTGTTGCGGCCGTTGGTGGATGGCGCGAGCTGGTCATACGCCGGCGTGAACGCCGATGGCGTCGCTTACACCAATGTGGTGACGCACGAAGGCGTCAGTTCGGGTGTCGAAGAGACCGCCTCCGACACCTTTGACGCTGGTGAGGGCAGCGTGCACGTGATCGCCTCGAACGGCTCGATCATTCAGCCGGACCCGATCGATGTCAACGAAGACGGCATCCCGGACATCGCCTCGGCCGTCGAACTTCGCTCGCCGGTGCGGGTGAACGACCAGTTCGTCGCACTGGACAAGCGCCTGTCGAACATGGTGCCGGACATCGACGGCGACGGCCGCGGAGAAGCACTCGACCTGGCCACCTATGCCCGCGTGATCGGCAATGAAGACGTCGTCTTGAGCGGCCTGCCGACGATGACCGCCGTGCGCATCGATCGCATCACCGCGGCGCGCGTGGTGTTGTCGAAAGACGGGAGCAAGCTGCCCACCGTCACCTCCACCATCTCGACGTGGTACGCGCCGTCCATTGGCATCATTCGACGGCGCCTGGATGCCCCGGCCGAATCGGGTGTGGGTCGCGATGTGACCGACGAGCGGATCACCGGTTGGTCGGGCCTGCCCTGAGGGAGCGGTCTGGTCTTTGGTTCGCGCACTGGCCACATTCCGCGGGACACACGGCCTCAGGGAAGATCTGATCGGAGCGCTTCTGGCTGTTCGTGAGTGAATGGGTGCGTTGGCCAGATACTGTCCGGCGCGGCACGCACGCCATGGATCGGCATACCAACCAGCCAATTGATCGCATCAGCATCTGCGTGGACAGCGGTCTGGCCTTGTGCGCGACGCCCGCGATGTCCTGACGCGTACCGTGCCGAGTGCTGTTGCGCTTGGGGAGCCCTGGACAGTTGTCGTCGCCACGCCGTCACCCGGAACGCACGCATCCGAGTCCCGACCGTCCGTCGCCGACGTTTCCTCTCATCATGTGGGCAACGATGTCGTAGGCAAGTAACAGGCTGGCGTTCACATCGCCATGCTTCATTGACTCACGGGTCGTTTGGCATGGACTCGCCGCCTTCAAGCTTGGGAACGTCGAGGTCAGTGTCGATCGGCGCGTGGTGGGGCGCCGGACTGACAATTCCCTCAAACTGATTGTTCGGTTCGACGGTCCTCAGCACGCTAGGAATCGACCTGCTTCGGCTTCCGCGTGCTGCACTCAACGCGGCGCGGCTCGCTGACATCAACGGCTTGTTCAGCGTTGCCTTTGATTCATTCTTGGTGCTCGCGCCGTGTGGCCTACTCCGCTGAGAAGCTTCATGAGAGCTTCGGATGGGAATGCGCTGACATCCCGGTCATCCTCGCCTGCCGCCGGTCAATCGTTGCGCAACGAGAGGGTTCACAGGTCGCGTACGCAAGCATTGGCGGAGAGCGTCAAGGGCCTGGACTGGCGGACAGCGGGCGTGCGTTGGTCGCTGGCTGCGCGTCGACCAAGGACCAGACTGGGCTAAGCGGCGCGATCCACGAGAAGCGGACATCGATCCAACAATGCGCCATGCGTCACTGCTTCACTCGCCGTGCTTCGCGAGGGCGCTCAGACTTTCGCACGTTGGCGATTCGAGTCCGGAAGGTCGATGCAGAGTGTCTTCATGGATCAACGGAGGACACGTTCATGAATCGCAATGGCATCGGGCCAGTTCCTGCTCATCCGATGGACTGGGCCCCTACCGGGCCGGCCCAGCAAGACCCCCACGGTCGGCCAGCACTGAATCAAGGACCAGCCCCGCAAGGCTACGGACCACTGAGCAGTCGTGATGGGCCACGGCCGCTTTCGCTTCCGCCTCGCACCCATTTGCGTTTGGCCAATACTGTCGACCCCATGCTTGAGCGCCTTGAGACACAGCCCAACATGGAGGGAGTCCAACTGATGGCGGGTACGGCTGTAGGCTTGCTCGCGCAGTCTGACATCCAGCCACGCCTAGGCGGCAGCATTGCCGCGCGCATCAACGGAGCGCCGCGGCAGCCGCAAGACATCGACCTCGAGTTGCGCAGCCCGACCACCTTGCGGCGAGCGTTCGAGACCCTGGTCAACGCCGATGCCGATGTGGTTCGCGAAGACGGCGCGCAGTTCCGCGTGACGGGCCAGCGCGTTGGGGACCTGACCGACGGCTTGGGCGGTATGGTGCGGCTCGACTTCACCCACCAGCAGTCGGGCGAGCGGCGATCGGTTAACGTCGATCTCACGAACGAGAACAACCCCGTTTTCAATCGACACCTGATTTCCCCGGCGGAGCGCGGGGTGCGCCCAGCCGAACCGCAGTACGTGACGCCGCCCGAGCTGGTCATGAACTACCTCGATCGACTGATGCACAAGACCGATGTCGGCGTTGCCAAAGGGGATGCCGTGCAGATTGCCAGCATTCTGCGGCAGGCCAACTTTGATCCCAACAACCCAGCCGATATTCGCCACATGCGAGAACAGATCGGCGGGCTGGTTCGACCGGAGTCGAGAGCCGCCTTTGGCGAGAAGTTCGACGAACTGGCCCACGCGATGCGTTCAGGTCACCTTTGACGGTTCTTACGCAGGAGCGCAGTTGGTCACGCCGGAGCGGGCCGAGATTGTGGAGCTGTCGGCTGAGCCCGCAAGGCCGAAGCTTGAGCGACACCGCAAGAGCGGCGCCTGCGGCTCACTTTGGGCAGGACGTATTGCGATGTACGCCTGGATTGCCTCGATGACGGGGCGCTGGCTCATTACGCTGATGCGTAAAGGGCGGCGATCGGCCCGAGCGGGTACTTCAGCAGGGAGGCAGCAGGGGCGATTCGAACAATGCTGGCTCCGTGGCACAGCGCAAATCTGCTCCTTGATGATCGGGTCTGTGCCCTGAGGTTCCAGGACCCCACAGTGGCCGTGGCCTCGCCACGGCCAATCGGATCAACGGCTCGGCAGCGCCCGCCGCTCGGCCTCGCTGAGCACCCGCAGGTGCATCTCGCCGTCGACCAGTGCGAGCCCGTGCAGGTCGATCGACTTCTGTGTCTGCAGCAGGCGCACCAGGTAGGCCACGATGTTGGCCTCGATCACCTGGCCGGGCACCAGCACCGGAATGCCGGGCGGGTAGGGCACGATCTGGTCGCAGCAGACGCGGCCTGTCAGCGCCGCGTTCGGCTGCCCCTGCTCGTCGAGCAGCGGCAGGCGCTCGCCGGCTTCGTAGAACGCGTCGCGCGGCAGACAGGCCAGCTCGGTGAAGCGCGGCGCTTCGGGCACGCGGGCATAGGCGCGCGGGGCCCGTTTTTCCTTGGCCAGGCGCAACATGGCGTCGAACAGACGGCTCACCTTGCTGCGCGTGGTGCCAATGGTCAGCAGCAGCGTCAGCGTGTTGTGCGTGTTCTTCTCGACCTGGATGTTGTAGCGTCCGATCAGTTCGTCGCGCAGCTCGTCGGCTGAGTAGCCGCTTTGCGAGATGTCGATCGTCAGCTTGGTCGGATCAAGCCGGATGCCGTCGCCCTTGACTTCATCGGGCAGCAGATCGTCCAGCTCGAGCACGCGGAACGCGCCGGTGGCATTGATCTTCTCGCGCAACTCGTGCGCGAACTTCAGCGACCGGTCCAGCAGGCGGTAGCCCTCCATCACGGCCTGCTTGCGCGCCACGTCGAGGCTGGCAATGAGGTTGTACTGCGGGCTGGTCGACGCATGCATGTTGAAGTTCTCGCGGAACAGGTGCTCGTCGAAACCCGGGTCGTTGACGTGCACCATGCTGGCCTGCGAGAAGGCCGACAGGATCTTGTGCGTGCTCTGCGTGGCGTAGTCGGCACCGCACTCCAGCGCAGTGGGCCGCAACTCGGGGTGGAAGCGGGCATGGCCGAACCAGGCCTCGTCGATGATGACCTTGATGCCGGCTGCGTGCGCCATTGCGATGATGGGCTTCAGGTCGTAGCGCAGGCCGTCGTAGGTGCAGCTGGTGAGGATGAGCACCTTGGCGTCCGGGTGGGCCTCGATCGCCGCCGCCAGCGTGGCCTTGGGCACCGGGCCGAAGATGCCGTAGTGGCGATTGACGGAAGAATCGAGGTACACCGGCCGCGCACCCGAGAGGATCACCCCATGGTGGACCGACTTGTGGCAGTTGCGGTCCAGCAGCAGCTTGTCGCCCGGCGCCAGCAGCGTCTGGAAGATGACCTTGTTCGCGGTCGAGGTGCCGTTGGTGGCGAAGTAGGTCTTGCGCGCGCCGAAGGCCTTGGCCGCCAGCTTTTGCGATTGAGCGATCACGCCCATCGGGTGCAGCAGTGAGTCGAGCTCGGGCACGCTCACCGACAGGTCGGCGCGCAGCATCTGCTCGCCGACGAAGTCGTAGAAGTCACCCACCCACGGGCTGCCCTTGAACGAGTCGCCACCGCCATGGCCGGGGGTGTGCCAGCTGTCCTTCGCCTGGGCCACGTAGGCTTTCAGCGCATCGTAGAACGGCGTCTCGGCCTTTTCGGCCACTTCGGCGGCGATGATGCGGAACCAGCCGTTGTAGTCGTGCTCGCCGCGGAAGAAGTAGCCATCGACGGCATCGCTGGCCAATTGCTCGACCAACAGCTTGTCGGCATCGTCTTCCAGCACCATGTAGAGCGACAGCTCGGGGCGTGCTTCGATGATGCGTTGGGCTGTTCGCACGGCGGGGGCGCCCGTCGAGCTGGCGCCACGGGGTCCGTGATCGATGACGACGACCTGCAGATCCGCCTGCGTGGGGCTGGTGGCGAGTACAGCCTCGACCGTCGCGTCCCCACAGGGGCAACCCACGGCCATCAGGCCCAGCGAGTTGTCGAGCCGCCCTGCGGCTTGGTTGAGGCCCTGCACGACTTCGGTGCGCCAGTCTTCGTCCGCACTGACGACCAGTACATGGGTGGCGGGGTTCATCGTGGGCTCTCCTGCTCGTCAGTGGCCGCTGCGCGGCGCGAAACTTGACAGTTTAGAGGGCTGGCTGCCGACGAAAACTCGGTTCGACCCGCGGTAGACCACGGTTTTGTTCAGCGCCGCGAGGTGCCATGGTCTTGATGGAGCCCGGGCGGTTGCGCTTCAGCCGCCGGCCCGTCGCTGCATCGCCAGTGCCACACCGCCCGCCACCACGCCCCAGAAGGCCGAGCCGATGCCGCCGATCGTGAGGCCGGAGAGCGTGACGATGAAGGTCAACAGGGCGGCGTCGCGGTGGGTCTCGTCTTTCAGGGCGGTGGCCAACCCGGCGGCGATGGTGCCCAGCAGCGCCAGCCCCGCCACGGCGGCCACCAACTCGGGCGGGAAGGCCTTCAGCAGGCCGGCCACCGCGCCGCCGGCGAGGCCGAGCGCGATGTAGAACACGCCAGCCATCGCCGAGGCGGTGTAGCGTTTGGCGGGGTCTTCGTGGGCTTCCCGGCCCATGCAGATGGCCGCGGTGATGGCGGCCAGGTTGAAGGCGTAGCCGCCGAATGGCGCCAGAACCAGGCTGGCGACCCCGGTGGCACCGATCACCGGCGACACCGGGGTCTGGTATCCCGACGCCCGCTGCGCCGCCACGCCAGGCAGATTCTGGGATGCCATCGTCACGACGAACAGCGGCAGCCCGATGCCGATCAACGCGCCGATGCTGAAGGTGGGACTGGTGAACACCGGCTGCGTCCACGCCAGGTGCACCTCGGCCAGGTTGATGCGGCCTTGCAAGGCGGCGATGCCGATGCCGACGACCAGCACCCCCGGCACCGCGTAGCGGGGCCACCAGCGTCGGCCTGCCAGGTAGGCCAAGGCCATGCCAATGACCAACCACGGCGCGGTTCCGGTGGCCAGCGCGGCCTTCAGCGCGAACTGTGACAACACCCCGGCGAGCAGGGCGGCGGCGATCGCCATGGGGATACGACCCATCACGCGTTCGAACAGGCCCGAGTAGCCGGCTACGGTGATCAGCACGGCGCAGGCGATGAAGGCGCCGGTGGCCTCGGGCAAACCCACGCCCTGCGAGGCAGCGATCAGTGCGGCACCGGGGGTGGACCAGGCGGTCAGCACCGGCTGGCGGTAGTACAGCGACAGGCCCAGGCTGGTGACGCCCATCCCGAGGCCCAGCGCCCAGATCCACGACGCGGTTTCGGCGGTGCTCGCGCCCAGCGCCTGCGCGGCAGCGAACACGATGGCGACCGAGCTGGTGAAGCCGACCAGCACCGCCACGAACCCGGCCACGGCGGCAGGCAGGCTGAGATCTCGAAAATCTGGCATCGGGCAGGGGTGAGGCATGGGCGGCGAGCATAGCGGCGACCGGCCTTGCCCTTAAGCTGGCGGGACTTCCGATGAGCACCACCTTCACCCCCGACCCCGACACCCGCGTGCACACGCTGCCCAACGGCGTGCGCGTGCTGACCCTCCAACTGCCCCGGATCGACAGCGTCTGCGTGAGCATCTTCGTGCGCACCGGCAGCCGCCACGAGAGCCCGCGCCTGAATGGCATCAGCCACATGGCCGAGCACATGGCATTCAAGGGCACCCGACACCGCAGCTGCCAGCAGATCAACCTTGACGCCGAGAGGCTGGGCGCCGAAGTCAATGCGCACACCGACAAGGACCACACCGCGTACCACATGCAGGGTCTGGCCGAGCATGCGCCGCTGTTCGTGCGGATGCTGGGTGAGATCGTGCGCGATTCCAGCTTTCCGGCCGATGAGCTGGAGCGTGAGCGCCAGGTCATCCTGCAGGAGTTTGCCGAGACCGAAGACGACGCGTTCGACACGGCCTTCAGGTTGTTCGACGAGGCCTGCTACGGGGCGCACCCGCAAGCGCAGCCGGTGATCGGCCGGCGGCGCAACATCGAACGCTTCACCCGAGAACAGCTGCAGGACTACGTTTCCCGCCAGTACACCGGCAGCAACATCGTGGTCGCCGTCGCGGGAAAGGTCGACGTCCGGACGATCGTGCGTGAGGCCCGCCAGGCGCTGGGTGGCTTGCCGACCGGCCAACCCAACGAATCCGTGCCACCCGAGTTCCAGGGGGGCATCGGCCTGCGTCGTCTCGCCGGCCACAGCCAGGCGCATGTGGTGCTGGGGTTCCCGGCGCCGCCGGTCACCGCACCGCGTCATGCCGCCCACCAGATGGCCGCTGCCTTGTTGGGCGAGGGCATGAGCTCGCCCCTGATGGACAGCCTGCGTGAACGGCTGGGATTGGTGTACTACGCGGCCTGCTCGGCCGACCTGGGTGATCTGGCCGGCCAATTCGTCATCGAAGCGTCCATGTCGCCCGACAACATCCAGGCGTTCACCGATGAGGTCGTTCGCTTGATGCAGGCGCAAACCGAACGCATCGACCCGCTGCAGATGGAGCGGGCGCGCAACCAGGTGGCGGTTCGCCGCCTTCAAACCTGGGAGCGACCCGCGCGGCGGCTGGAAGAGGCGGTGCTCGACCTCTACACCTTCGGTCGGGTGCGTTCCCGCGAGGAGCGGCGTCAGGCCCTGGCACGGGTGACGCCCCGGCAGCTGCGCGCCGTGTTTGCGCAGATGCTGGCCGGCCCGGTGGCCGTGGCGGCTGCAGGGCGCCTGGGCCGTGCAGGCGTCGAGCGACTGAAGGCCGTGGCCGCCGTCCGCGCCTAAAAACTAGATCTCGACCTTTGCACCCAGCTCGACGATGCGGTTCGACGGCAGCGAGAGGAAATCCGCCATGTCGGCCGCGTTGCGATGCATGCTGGCAAACAGCTTCTCGCGCCACATGGCCATGCCTTCGCCGAAGGTCGGGATCACGGTGTCGCGGCTGAGGAAGTAGCTCGTGTCCATCTCGTCGAGCGGCACGCCGCGGCCTTCAAGCAGGCGCAGCGCCTCCGGCACGTCGGGGTCGTTCTTGAACCCGAAGTTCAGCGTGATCTGCCAGCAATCGTGCCCGAGCGACTCCATGGCCAGCCGCTTGTCGAAGCCGATCCAGGGCACCTCGTGGTGCTTCACATGCACGAACAGGTTGTGCTCGTGCAGCACCTTGTTGTGCTTCAGGTTGTGCATCAGCGCGTTGGGCGCCAGGCCCTCTTCGGCCACCAGGAACACGGCGGTGCCGGGCACCCGCACCGGGGGGCTGACGAACACGGCGTCGAGGAAGCCGCGCAGCTCGATCGCCTCGTTGCGCACCCGCTCGTGCATGATCGCCCGGCCCTGCTTCCAGGTGAGCATCAGCACGAACATGCCCGCGCCGATGACCAGCGGGAACCAGCCGCCTGCCAGCAGCTTGAGCGTGTTGGACAGGAAGAACGTGACGTCGATGATGAAGAAGAATCCGGTGGCGAGCACGCACAGCGTCAGCGGATAGCGCCAACCGTAGCGGATCACGAAGAAGGTCATGACGGTGGTGATCGTCATGTCCAGCGTCACTGCGATGCCATAGGCCGAAGCCAGGTTGGACGAGCTCTTGAACAGGGCCACCGCGAGGACGATGAACACGTACAGGCCCCAGTTGATGAAGGGCACATAGATCTGCCCCGTGTCGCGCACCGAGGTGTGGCGCACGCTCATGCGCGGCAGGATGCCGAGCTGGATGGCCTGCTTGGTCACGGAGAAGGCCGCCGAGATCAGGGCCTGCGAAGCGATGACGGTCGCCGCCGTGGCCAGCACCACCAGGGGCAGGCGCATCGACTCGGGGGCCATCAGGTAGAACGGGTTTTCCACCGCATCGGGCGTGCCCAGCAGCAGCGCACCCTGGCCGAAGTAGTTGACCACCAGTGCCGGCATCACGATCGCGTACCAGGCAATGCGGATTGGGCGGCGGCCGAAGTGGCCCATGTCGGCATACAGTGCTTCGCCGCCGGTGACGCACAGCACTACCGCTCCCAGGGCGATGAAAGCCGTCTTCGGATGGCTGGCGAAAAAGCCGATGGCATAACGCGGGTCGAGCGCGATGAGCACGTCCGGGTTCGAGATCACATGGGGCAGCCCCAACGCGACCAGCGCCATGAACCAGACCATGGTGATCGGGCCGAAGAACTTGCCGATGCCGCCCGTGCCAAAGCGTTGCACCGCAAACAGGCCCGTCAGCACCACCAGGGTGATCGGGATCACCCAATCGTGCATGCCCGGGGCGATCACCTGCAGGCCCTCGACGGCCGAGAGCACCGAGATCGCCGGCGTGATCACGCCGTCGCCGTAAAAGATGGCGGTGCCGAACAGGCCGACCACCATCAGCGTGCGGCGAAGCGTTGGCTTTTCGCGCACCGCGGTGGTGGCCAGCGCCAGCATGGCGATCAGCCCGCCCTCGCCGTTGTTGTCCGCCCGCAGGATGAGCAGCACGTACTTCAGCGAGACGATGATCGTCATCGTCCAGAAGATGAGGCTCAGAACGCCGAGTATGTTGACCGGAGTGGTCGGTACGTGGCCGGCGTGGAAGACCTCTTTGAGCGCGTACAGCGGGCTGGTGCCAATGTCACCATACACGACACCCAGCGCAGCCAGCGTCAACGAGGCCAGGGCCGGCAGCGAGCGGCTGGCTGAAGCAGAGGAACTCAAAACAATCTAGGGGGGCGCGGACGGGCCGCTGAAGCTTCTATTGTGCTCGCAGGCCGCAGAGGGGCGAAATCGCCGAAAATCGATATCACCTTCTTTGTCGCTTCGTTGCGCCACGAGTGTCATGCCCGCCGACGCACCAGCCACCACTTCTGACAGCCCCAGCTTGCGGCCCAACGGCGCGCCGGCTGACCTCGAACTCGACCTGGAATTGCCGATGGCCGTGTCGCCCGCGGCCAAGCTGGTGGTCGAGCGCCTGGAGGGCGTGCTGCTCGTCGGCTGGGCCTACGACCCTGCGGCGCCGGGCCGGGAGCCGCTGAGCCTGGTCTGTGGGGATGAGGCCTTGCCGGCGCAGATCCGCCGGGTCTCTCGTGCTGATGTCGCCCGGGCCGTGGGAGCCCAGGGTGGGCTGTTGCTCGGCTTCGAACTGGAGTTGCCGCTGTCGACTTGGGAGGCCCTTGCGCGCCACCCCGGTGCTCTGTGCATGCGATTCGGCGCTGATGGCCTGCCGGTCAAATCGCCCCAGCAGCCGAGCGTGCTGCAGCTGCAAGACTGGATGGCGGCGCTGCGGCAACGCCCCGAGGTGGATCGCATCCAGGCGGAGCTGGCGTCGCTCGCGCCACACCTTGAACACGCGATCCGCTGGGCTGATGCCGCCGTGACCGCCCCGGCTGCAACGCCGCCCGCGCCATCCACACCGTGTCACGTGGAGGGCTGGACGGGTCTGTTGCTGCGCGGTTGGTTGGCTGATACGCCGGAAGTGCGTCAGCCATTGCGCCTGCGTTGTGGCGATCGCCGCTTCGATGTGCCCGTGCGCCGCACTTCCCGTGGCGATGTGGCCAAGAGCCTGAAGCTGGAGCACGACGAGGTCGGTTTCCTGGTCGAAGTGCCGGGCACGTTGTGGAAGGAGTTTCCCACCGCCGAAGAACTGGTGCTGCAGTTGGAAGGCCCTCGTGGCCCGATCGGGCCGCCATGGCGACTCCCTCGCGTCGAACTGCCGGCGCGGCTGAACGAGGCGTTGGACTGGCCCGAGGCAGCCCAGCGCGGCCAGTTGGCGCTGCTGGCGATGGAGCATCTCGCGTGGGCCGGTTTGCTGGGCGAGGTGGCGGGGGCGCCCCGGCAGGCCTTGGCGGTGCTGGCCGAATCGGCCGGTGTCGGCGCCTGGCTCTCGGTGGATTTGCCGTCGCACGGGCCCGACGCTGAGCGCTTTCGCACGCCTTTTCGCATCACGCCACGCGGCCGCCTCGGCCGCTGGCTGCTTCAACCGGCCAATGCAGACCGGGCCCTGAAGTTCCTGCAACGTCTACAGCGACGTCCCAGCACCCAGGGCATGGCGCGGCGTCTCGAAGTGGTGCTGACCCGTGCGGTAGGGCTGTTCGACAAGGGGTGCTACGACCGCCAGATTTCTCCCGCTGAGCGGCAAGACATGCCGGCGCTGCGGCACTATGTGGAGCACGGCGACGCACGGTCGCTGATGCCGATGGTGTTGTTCGATGCGCGTCACTACACCGGGCAGCTTCCTGGGCGCCAGCACCCCGGCATCAATCGACTCCTGCACTACGCGCTCGTGGGGCGCCACCAAGGTTTGTCGCCCTGCGCATGGTTCGACCCGGACTTTTATCTGGCCAACAACGTCGATGTGCGGGGCAAGGGCTTCGATCCCCTGACCCACTTCGTCAATTTCGGCTGGAAGGAACGGCGCCGCCCGGCACCGCGTTTCGAGCCGACCACCGGGACACGCAGCCTGCTGCAACGCCTGCAGCAAGGGCCGGCGCGCGAATCCAATGCCCCCGTCGACCCGATGCAGCGGTACCTGCTCGATGGCCTGCCCGCCGATGCCCAGCCGGTGGACTCTGGCCGTTTGCCGTGGGCGGCACCGGCGCGGCTGGACGGGCGTGACTATCTGAACATCGACCCATGGCGCCACCTGCCGCGGCCGACAGGCGAGCCCCGCGTGGATGTGGTGGTGCCCGTCTACGCCGGCGCCCAGGAAACGCTGCGATGCCTCTGGAGCGTGTTGTCATCGTGGGTCGACACGCCTTACCAGTTGGTGGTGATCGACGATTGCAGCCCCGAGCCGGCGTTGTCGGCGCACCTGCGCGAGCTGGCGGCCATGGGCCTGATCCACCTGATGGTCAACGAGCGCAACCGGGGTTTTGTGGCCACGGTCAATCGGGGGCTGAAGCTGCATTGGGACCGCGACGTCGTCATCCTCAACGCCGACACGCGTGTGCACGCGGGCTGGCTCGACCGGTTGGTGGCCCATGGCGAGGCCGAGCCGAGGGCTGCGTCGGTGACGCCGTTGTCGAACAACGCGACCGTCTGCAGCTATCCCCGGATGCTGCACAGCAACTGGGAGAAGCTCGAGCTGGATGATGGCGAGATCGACGCCCTGGCCGCCCGCGTGAACCGCGGCCGTCATGTCGAGGTGCCGACGGGCGTGGGCTTTTGCATGTGGATGCGCCGTGCGGCGCTCGATGCGATTGGCCTGTTCGACGTTGAGCGCTTCGGTCGCGGCTACGGCGAAGAGAACGACTGGTGCATGCGCGCCAACGCGGCGGGCTGGGTGCAGTTGGTCGCCAGCGACACCTATGTGCTACATCAGGGCTCGGTCAGCTTTGCGGTCGAGTCCAACGCCCGCACCCGTGCGGCCATCGTCACGCTGCTGCAGCGCCATCCGGACTACCAGCAGCGCATCGACGAGTGGATTGCGCACGATCCGCTGATGCCGGAGCGGGCCCGGCTTGATGCTGCGCGTCTGAAGCGCGCCGCTGAGGTCAACGAGGGCGGCGGCTTGGTGCTGATGATCAACCATGCCCGTGGCGGCGGCGCGGCGCGACACGAGTCCGAAGAGGCTGAACGCCTGCGCCGTGAGCGGGGTCTCGGTGTGGTGACGATGCATCCGTCGCGCAAGCCCGGCTGCGTGACCTTGGCCGCGACGCACGGCCACGGCGAGACGCTGGATCTGCCTGCACTGCAGGCGGTACCGTTGCTGACCGACGGCCGGCACGGGCCATGCCACCCGGCCCAAGCCCTGCTCGACGTGCTGGCGGCGCTCGACCTGCGCGAGATCCACCTGCACCACCTGGTCGATCACCCGCCGGTCCTGCGCGAGTTGCTGCCCTACGTCTCCAAGACTCTGGGCGTGCCGCTGTCGGTGACGGTCCATGACTACCACCTGATCTGTCCGCGCATCAATCTCGTCGATGCCAGCGGCCGTTACTGTGGCGAGCCCGATCGCGACACCTGCAACCGGTGTCTGCAGCGCGACGAGTTGGGCCAGGCTGCCGGGCGCATCGGCCCGTGGCGAGCCGCGCATGGCCAGTTGCTGGCGCAGGCGCAACGGGTGATCGTCCCCGACGAAGACGTGGCGGCCCGCCTGTCGAACTACTTCCCCACCGTGCGGGTGCAGGTGCAGCCGCATGAGCCGCTGCACCTGCCAGCGAATCTACCGCCACGCGGCCCGGTACGCCGGGTGCTGGTGATTGGCGCGCTCAGCCCCATCAAGGGGCTGCACGTGTTGCGGGGGCTCGCGAGCAGCCGCGCTGCGGCCGAACTGGGCCTGCACTTCACCTTGCTCGGCTACTCGTCCGACGATGCGGCGTTGCGAGCAGCCGGTGTCGAGGTGCTGGGACGCTATGAGGACAAGACGCTGCCCGCGCGCATCGAGGCGGCAGCACCTGACCTGATCCTGCTGCCGTCGGTCTGGCCCGAGACCTTCTGCTATGTGTTGACCTCGGCAGCTGAATCGGGTCGGCCGGTGGCGGTGTTCGACCTCGGTGCCCAGGCTCGGCGGTTGAAAGAGGCCAAGGCGCCGGCGGTCTACCTGCCGATCGAACTTGCGAGTCAGCCCGAGCTGCTGGCGCGGGCGCTCGTCGCCGGTCGTTGAACGGTCGTTGAGCGGCCGGCCCGGGCGCACCGGGCACGGGTTTACTTCGGCTGCTTTTTCGGACGCTGCCAGCCCGCGAGGCTGACCTGCTTGGCGCGAGCCACGGTGAGCTGCCCGGCCGGTGCATCCTTGGCGATCGTCGACCCCCCACCGATGGTGGCGCCGTCGCCCAGCGTCAGGGGAGCGATCAGCACGCAGTTGCTGCCCACATGCACGTCGTTGCCGATGACGGTGCGGTGCTTGTTCGCACCGTCGTAATTCGCGGTGATCGCGCCGGCGCCGTAGTTCACCCGCTCGCCCACCGTGGCATCGCCCAGGTAGGCTAGGTGGTTGGCCTTGGCCCCCTTGGCGAGCGTCGAGTTCTTCACCTCGACGAAGTTGCCGATGTGCACCTCGTCGCCCAGCACAGCGCCCGGGCGCAGGCGGGCGAAGGGGCCGATCAGCGCACCCGCGCCGATCTGAACGCCCTGCGCTTCGCCGTCGATGTGGGTGAAGGGGTGGATCACCGTGCCAGCGGCGATGCGGGCGTTGCGGATCACGCAGTTCGCGCCGACACGCACGTCATCGCCCAGGTCGACCGAGCCTTCGAACACGCAGTTCACGTCGATCTCGACATCGCGGCCATGCCGCAGCGTGCCACGCAGGTCGAAACGCGCCGGGTCGGCCAGACGCAGGCCGGCGTTCATCAGCGCGTCGGCTTGTCGCCGCTGCAGGCGGCGCTCGAGATCGGCCAGTTGCGCGGGGCTGTTGACGCCCAAGACTTCGGTTTCGTCCGCGGCGGCGGTGGCGACCACCGGCACGCCGTCGGCCACCGCCATCGCGACGATGTCGGTCAGGTAGTACTCGCGCTGGGCGTTGTCGTTCTTCAGCGCCATCACCCAGCGCTTGAGCATCGCGGTGGGCGCGGCCATCATGCCGGTGTACACCTCGCTGATGGTTCGCTGCTCGGCCGTGGCGTCTTTGTGCTCGACGATGGCCTTCACCGCATCGCCGTGGCGCACGATCCGTCCGTAGCCGGTGGCGTCTTCCAGCGTCACAGTGAGCAGCGCCAGGCGCCGGCCGCTGCAGGCCGCTGCCAGCGCAGCGGCAGTGTCGCTGCCGATCAGCGGCACATCGCCGTTGAGGATCAGCGTGGTGTCCGCCGCGTCATCGAGAGCGGGCACGGTCTGCTGCACGGCGTGGCCGGTGCCGCACTGCGGCTCCTGGCGCACACAGACGGCGGTGGCGCCCACCAGTTGTTCCACCCGCTGCGCACCGTGCCCGGTGACCACCACCTGCCGATGGGGTGCGAGGGGCGCGACCCGGTCCAGCACATGCTGCAGCAAGGGCCGGCCCGCCAGCTTGTGCAGCACCTTCGGGGTGGCTGAGTGCATGCGGGTGCCCTTGCCCGCGGCCATGATGACGACGTTCAGCGCCATGGCGTGTTCCTTGATCGTGGTGCGAAAAAAGAGCCGGCGCCCTGGGCGCCGGCTCGGTGGGTGATTATCGGGCGCGGGCCTCAGGGCAGGCTGATCGCCACGTCGTGCGGCTCGTTCTGCACCTTGGGGAACTCCTTCAGCGCGGCGGTGAACATCGCGGTGAGCATCGGCTGGCCACCGTTGGTGATGCCGTCGTTACGGGCTCGCGCCTCGTACAGCGGTTGGCCGGTGGCCCGGTCACGAATCAGCACGCCCACCTCACGCTGGTATTCGGATTCGGTGCGCATGCGCCAAGACCAGAACGGCGAATACGGCCCGGGCCAGCCGGGATAGGCCCAGCGCGGCGACCACGGGCCGCCGTAGGGGCGGGCCCACAGCGGATCCTCCCACGGTGCCCGATCGAAGCGGGTGACCCGGGCGCCGATCTGAACGATCACGTCCGAGGTGGCGCCTTCTTGTGCCGGCACGAATCCGGCGGCCTGCAGCGCCTGGTGGGCACTTTGCTCGATGGCCTGTTGCTGTGCCGAGGTCGATGGCGCCTGCTGCGACGGCATCCGCTCGATCACGTAGGTGCCGGCGGGGCGCTTGTCGGGCCACTCGCCGTAAGTGCTGACTTCGCTGGAAATCGTCTTGAATGATGCACACCCGCCCAGCAGCGAGGTGGCGAGCAGGCCGGCGGCCAGCCAGCGGGAAACAAGCGGACGAGGCGCAGAGGTCATGTCGGGGCTCCTTGGGGCCTTCGCGCCGGATCACGCGTCAGCCAGACAGGCTACTTCAGACCCCATTGAACGACCTGTGGTTCATTCGAGTTGACGGTGGGGGTGCCGCAGCCCTCGTCGTCCTCGTCGAACGCCTTGTCGCCGGCCGGGTCGGGCTGGCCGGTCGCGCGGATGCTGGTGAAGGGGTGGAGCGACCGGTCCATCATGTGCGACAGCGTGATGTTGCCCATCGCCGTGAACATGTTGTCGATCCGGCCCGGGTGCTTTTTCTCCCAGTCGCGGATCATCGCCTTGATCTGGACACGCTGGAGGTTCTCCTGGCTGCCGCACAAGCTGCAGGGGATGATGGGGAACTGGCGGTGAGCGGCCCACTTTTCCAAGTCGGTCTCGGCCACATAGGCCAGCGGGCGGATCACCACATGCTCGCCGTTGTCGCTGACCAGCTTGGGCGGCATGCCCTTCATGCGCGAGCCGAAGAACATGTTCATCAGCAGCGTCACCACCATGTCGTCACGGTGGTGGCCGAGAGCGATCTTGGTCGCGCCCAGCTCGCGCGCCACGCGGTAGAGGATGCCCCGGCGCAGCCGCGAACACAGGCTGCACATGGTCTTCCCCTCGGGGATCATGTTCTTCACGATCGAGTAGGTGTCCTGCTCCTCGATGTGGAAGGGCACGCCGCGCGAGCGCAGGTAGTTCGGCAGCACCTCTTCCGGGAACCCGGGTTGCTTCTGGTCGAGGTTGACGGCGACCAGCTCGAAGCGGATCGGCGCGCGTTGTTGCAGGTTCAGCAGGATGTCGAGCAGCGAGTAGCTGTCTTTGCCCCCCGACAGGCAGACCATCACCTTGTCGCCGTCTTCGATCATGTTGAAGTCGGTGATCGCCTGGCCCACCTGGCGATGCAGCCGCTTGCTCAGCTTGTTGGTTTCGAAGGCGGCCTTCTTCTCTGCGGCGGCGGCCGAGTCCAAGGCGGTCGTTTCAGGGGTCGCTACGTTGTTCATCTCAATCCATCCATCCGGGCGCCCAACCGAGTCGCCACCTGACATTTTCCCCTGCGGGGGTCACCACACCCCGGCTTCGCAGCGGATGGCCACTTCGCAGTCGTCGAAGATCTCGAGTTTGGCCACCTTGATGCGAACGCCCAGCACGCCGGGCAGGCCCATCAGGCGCACGCAGAGTTTGGCGAGCAATGATTCGAGCAGGTCGGTGTGCTCGCGGGTGCACTCGTCAATGATGATTTGGCGCACCTTGCGGTAGTCCAGCACGTGGCTGAGGTCGGCATCGCGCGCCAGCGCAGGCTGGCGGCCCAGGTTCAGCTCCGCATCCACCTGGATGGGTTGAGGGCCGTCGCGCTCGTGGGCCAGCACACCCAGGTTGGCTCCGAACCGAAGCCCGTTCAGGTGCAGGATCTGGCTGTTGAGCGTTGAAGGCGGCACCTTCGCGGCCGAGCCGACCTGATCCGCCCGCGAGGGGTGCAGGAAGGCGGCCACCTGCTGCGCAGCGGCCACGCCGTCGGCCAAGGCGGTCTGCACGCAAGGGTGCCAGCGTCCGCTGGCATCTCCCGCCACAAAGACGCCCAGCGCTTCGGCCGGTTGGCCGGCCGGCACGGTCGGGGTGGGCGAGCCGGCCACCTGCAGCGCCTGGGCCAGCCAATGCCAGGGGGCGGGCTCGGGCTCGTAGCCGAACAGCACGGCCACATGGTCGAACGTCTCGGTGCCGTAGGCCGCCGAGTCCACCGCCACGCTTCCATCGGGAAGGGGCTGCAGCGAGAGCGGCAGCGGGGTGCGTACGCGCTGGGTCACGGTGGGCACTCGATCCAGTCCCGAGACCAGGGCGGCCTGGCCGCGGTAGTCACCGCGCGTCCAGATGGTGACCGCGTGGCCGCGGCCGGCCAGGTAGGCTGCGTTTTCCAGGGCGTTGTCTCCGCCGCCCAGCAACAGCACCCGCCCGGGTGTGAGCCGATCGCGCCGGGCGGTGAGCGAGACGGCATCGAGGGTGCCCGCGCCCGGCCCGAAATACGCCGTCGGGCGCACTGGGCGTACACCGGTGGCCAGCACCAGCGCCGGAGCCGTGAGTTGCTCGCCTGTCGACAGGGCAACCTGCCATCCGCCGGCGGTTCGCTGCAGGCCGCTCACGGTTTGCCCGAGACACCAGCGCAGCCCGGCCATGCCCAGAGCGTGGGCGGCCAGCCGCTCGCCGATCTGGGCCAGCCGAGCGTGCGGATGGCCCAGCACCCAGTCCTGCTCGAAATCCAGCCCGGCCAGCGTGGCGCACGGCGCGGCGGCCCGCTCGACCACGGCCACGCGCAGCCCCATCTGGGCGGCCCACGAAGCGGCGCTGCAGCCGGCCGGGCCGGCGCCGATGACGATGCAGTCGAGCAGGGAGGATGTGTTCATCGGAGGAAGCGGCCGGCCAGAGCTGGCGGCGCAGGCGGTGCGGCGGGGTGGGCGCTTCCTACAATCGGGCGATGACAGAAAGCGAAGCCGGCAGTGTATCGGCGCCCCTGGGCGCGCGCATTCGGGCCGAAATGGACGCGGCCGGCGGCTGGCTGCCCTTCGACCGCTTCATGGCGCTGGCGCTGTACACGCCCGACCTGGGCTATTACGCCAACGCCCACCCCAAGCTCGGCCGCATGCCGGCCGACGGCAGCGACTTCGTCACGGCACCCGAGATGTCACCGTTGTTTGGCCAGGCCTTGGCGGCGCAGGTGCGCGAGGGCCTCGTCGCCACCGGGGGGCAGACGGTGTATGAATTCGGTGCCGGATCGGGGGCCCTGGCCGAGCAGTTGCTGCAGGCGCTGGGTGACGCGGTGCAGCGCTACATCATCGTCGACCTGTCGGGCACGTTGCGGGCGCGCCAAGCCGAGCGTCTGAAGCCGTTCGCGCCGCGCGTGGCGTGGTGCGATACCTTGCCGGATGAACTGCACGGCGTGATCGTGGGCAACGAGGTGCTCGACGCGATGCCGGTGCAGTTGCTGCACTTCGATGGGGGCCAGTGGTCCGAGCGCGGTGTTGCCGTGGATGCCGCCGGCGCCTTCGTCTGGGCCGACCGGCCGACGTCTGCACGGCCGCCGGTGGACGCCCCCTTTGTGCCGGGCACCGTGACCGAGATCCACCCGCAGGCGCAGGCCTTCATTCGCACGCTGGCCGGCCGGATGACGCGGGCCCTGGCGCTGTTCATCGACTATGGCTTTCCGGAGGCGGAGTACTGGCTGCCCCAGCGCCACATGGGCACCCTGGTCTGCCACCGTGCGCACCGGGTGGATGCCGATCCGCTGGCCGACGTGGGCACCAAGGACATCACCGCCCATGTGGACTTCACCGGCGTGGCGCTCGCCGCGCAGGAAGCAGGGCTGGAGGTGGTGGGCTACACCTCGCAAGCGCGCTTTCTCATCAACTGCGGCATCGTGGATCTGATGGCGCAGGCGGGCGTCGCCGAACGCGCGATGGCGCAGAAGCTCATCACCGAGCACGAGATGGGCGAGCTGTTCAAGGTGGTGGCGCTGGCACGGGGCCTGGAGGGGCCGGCCGACCAGCCCCTCGTCGGCTTTCGCGAAGGCGATCGCACGCACCGGCTGTAGGCCGCGGCCCTCATGGTTGCGGCGGCCTCGGCATGGGCCCGCCGGTGGGTTCGTCAGGAGTGATCGCTGCCTATCAGGGTCTGCGTCCGCCGGCAACGATGTTCCGGTGGTCTGCATGGCCTTCGCATCCGATCAACAACTGTCATCGAATCGCAGTCCAACGCCCGGTTGGAAACGTTTTCCGTCGGCCGTCGCGGGTGCTCGCGGAGCAAGATCCTTCAAATTAGGGATATGGACACCCCCACATTGTCGCGAAATTGACAATCTCTGAGCGACAGGAGATGTATGGGCGCCACTCTGATCCGGCCCAAGGCTGAGCGGCATTCGGCAGCGGGGGGAGACCCGGCAGCCGCCGTGCAGGCCTCCATCGTCAATGGCACGCAAGCGTTGCTGGCCTTGCTCATCGCGCAGCGGCGCCGCGATCGGGCCGGCGGATTGTCGACCGCGGCGTTCGTCAGCGGCTACCGGGGCAGCCCGCTGGGGCGTCTCGATCAACTGCTGGGCCAGCAGCAGTCGCTGCTCAAACGCTGGGACATCGAGTTCCTTCCGGCCATCAATGAGGAATTCGCCGCCACCGCCTGCCTGGGCGCTCAGCGGGTGTCGCTGGATCCGCGCCGGCGCGTCGACGGCGTGCACTGCCTCTGGTACGGCAAGGGCCCGGGCCTCGATCGGGCAGGCGACGCGCTGCGCCACGGCCACGTGTATGGCAGCAGCCGGCTGGGCGGCGTGCTGGTGGTGGTGGGTGAAGACCACGGCTGCATGTCATCGACGATGTCGTTTCAGAGCGATGCGGTGATGCAAGCCTGGTCCATGCCGGTGCTGCACCCGGCGGACGTGGCCGAGTACATCGAGTTCGGCCTGTACGGCTGGGCGCTGTCGCGCTTTTCTGGCGCCTGGGTGGGCTTCAAGGCGGTGTCGGAGGTGGTGGCCTCCACGTCGACGGTGGATGTGCGCCCGGTGCCGCTGTTCAGCCCCGTGCAGGTGCGCTGGAAGCCCCCCGAGCCGGTGCATGTGAGGGCGTCCGATCCGCCTTCGTTGGCGCTGGAAGCCCGGTTGGAAACCAAGCTGCAGGCGGTGCGCGAATTCGCTCGGGTCCACGCGGTGGACCGCGTGCTGGCCGATCCCGTCGACGCCAAGTTGGGCGTCATCACCGTCGGCAAGGCGCATGGCGATTTCGTCGAAGTGCTGCGCCGCGAAGGCATGGGCATGCCGCAGCTGGAGGCCGCAGGCATCCGCCTGTACAAGGTGGGTCTGGTCTACCCGCTGGAGCCGACCCGTGTGCGGGCGCTGATGAGCGGCCTCGACCATGTGCTGGTCATCGAGGAGAAGGCACCCATCGTCGAGCGGCAATTGCGTGATCTGTTGTACGACCTGCCGGCCGGCGAGCGGCCCCAGGTCTGCGGCAAGCACGATGTGTGGGGTCGCCCCCTGCTGCCCAGCGTCGAGCCATTGCGGCCCTCGATGATCGAGATAGCCTGGCAAACCTGGCGGGGCCAGGCGCGCGGCATCACGCCGCCTCCGCGCCCTGTGCTGTCGTTGGTGCCGGCTGAAGCGCCGGCCGCGGAAGCAACGCTGCCCCAGCGCGAGCCTTACTTCTGCGGCGGCTGCCCGCACAGCACTTCCACCCAGGTGCCGGCGGGCTCGCGGGCGCTGGCGGGCATCGGCTGCCACTTCATGGCCAGTTGGATGCAGCGCCAGACCACCGGCTCGACGCAGATGGGTGGCGAAGGCGTGGACTGGATCGCCGCATCGCGCTTCACCCGCGAGCCGCACGTGTTCCAGAACCTGGGCGATGGCACCTACTTCCACTCCGGGCACCTGGCCATCCGCCAGGCCGTGGCGGCGGGCACCCGCGTCACCTTCAAGCTGCTGTTCAACGATGCCGTGGGCATGACAGGAGGCCAGGCGCTGGACGGAAAGCTGACCGTGCCGTCACTCGTGGCCCAGGTGCGGGCCGAGGGGGTGCAGCGCATCGCGGTGGTCATCGGCTCGGACGGCACCACCGCCTGGCGTCCGTCAGACCTGCCGCGTGGCGTGAGCGTGCACACGCGCGACGATTTCGACGCAGTGCAGCGCGAGCTGCGTGAGTGGCCCGGCGTTTCGGTGCTCGTCTATGACCAGATGTGCGCCTCCGAGAAGCGGCGACTGCGCAATCGCCACCTGCGGCCCGATCTGCCGATGCGAAGCCACATCCACCAGCCACTGTGCGACGGATGCGGTGAGTGCGACCGCGTGGCGGGCTGCATGGCGGTGGTGCCCGTCCACCGCGGCGGCGTTCGCAAACGACAGGTCGATCTCTCGGCGTGCAACGCCGATCAGGTCTGCCAACAGTCGGCTTGCCACGCCTTCGTGCAGGTGCACGGCGGGCGCCCGCGGCGCGGCCTGCGCCGGCCCGCCGACCGCACCCGTCTGGAAGCCGCCTGTGCGCGCCTGCCGGAGCCGACCTGGCCGGCGCTGCCGGCCGACTACAACGTGGTGCTGGCCGGCGTGGGGGGTGCGGGCGTCGTCACCCTGAGTCAACTGCTGGTACGTGCCGCAGATCTGGACGGGCTGTCGGCCCGTGCGCTGGACCTGATGGGCTTTGCGCAGAAGGGGGGAGCTGCCGTCAGCACGGTGCGCATCGCTGGTTCGGGGGCGCTGTTGAACCAGGCCCGCATCGATGTCGGACAGGCCCATGCGCTGCTGGCTTGCGACCTGGTGGTGGCCGCGGGCGACGACGTGATGGCGACCTTGCGCCGCGGCCGCACGCGTGTGCTGGCGCATCTGCACGAGACGCCCACCGCCCAAAGCAAGCTGGCCTCGGGCAAGCCGCTGCCCATCCAGGCGATGCTGTCGAAGCTTCAGGATGCGGTGGGTGAACAAGGCCTGCATGCCTGCGATGCGTACGCCTTGTCCGAGCGCCTGCTCGGCGACGGCTTGCCGGCCTATGTGCTGTTGCTGGGCATGGCGTGGCAATTGGGCATGTTGCCGGTGTCGCTGGCCAGCCTGCGGCGTGCCATCCAGCAGCAGGGCATCGATGTGGAGCTGAATCTGGATGCGCTCAGCCTCGGCCGGCTGGCTGCGGCCCGGCCACAACGCCTGCAGCGGCAGGCGCAATCGGCCAGTTGGGCGCCGGTGCTGCCGGCGTTCATGTCGGGCACCCGCGAGATCCGGCTGTCCGAATTGATACGCCGGCAGCGCAACCGCTTGCTGCGCTATGCCGGCAACCGGCGGTTGGCATCGCGTTACCTGCGTCTCATCGACAAGCTCTCGTCGCGCGAGGCCGCCTTGGGCATCGAAGGTCGGCCACTCACCCGTCTGGTCGCCGAACAGTTCTCGCGCCTGTTGCAGGTGCCCGATGGCTATGAGGTGGCTCGACGGCTGAGTGATGGCAGCCTGCAGGCCGAGCTGTCGCGCCGCTTCGAAGGCCACCCCCGGTTCACCATGCAGATCGCGCTGCCGTGGTGGCCGCGGCGAGACGGCCGCGGCGGCGTGCGCAAGCTGTCGCTCGGCCCTTGGGCGGTGCCTTTGCTGCGGGTGTGGGCGGCGTGCCGCGTGCTGCGTGGCACGTCGCTGGATCTGCACGCCTGGCAGCCCACCCACCGGGCCGGCCGTGCGTTGACCGACGAGTACGAGGCGATGCTGCGCGACATGCTGCCGACCCTCAGCGTGGCCAACCAGGCCCAGGCGCGAGAGATCGCCAGCCTGCCCGATGATGTGCGGGGTGTGGGGCCGATGCGCCGGCGCGCCATTGCGCAGGTCCGGCAGGCTCTGGTGCAGGCGCGGGCCCAGTGGCTTCAGGCGCAGGCTCCGGTGCAAGCGGTGGTGGCGGGGCACGATCCCGCTGAAGGCGCCGCCGGAGATCCCTCGGCCGCCGTACCGGGCCCGGTGGCGGCCGCGGCGTGAGGCCGCATCGGCTCAGTCGGCGTCGTCGTTCAGCGCGCGTCGCACCGCGTCCACACGCGCCATGTGCACCCGCTCGCCGATCTGCGGCCCGCTCAGGCCCTGCGCCTGGGCCTCACGGGCGACGGTCTTCACGTCGGCCTGCAGCGCGGCGTCGAGGGCCGTTTGCAGCCGATCGCGCTGCGGATAGGGGCGCGACGCGTGGCCCAGCCGGCCACGCGCATCGCATTCGCAGGCCCAGAGCGCTTCGCTGAAGCGATGCGGCCGGCGGAATGCGTCGCAGCGTTCGAACAACCGGGTGATGGTGGCAGGCCGCAGGTCGGCCGCTCGGTGGATGTTGCTGTGTTCACGTGCCACCAGCAACGCCAGCTCAGCTGGCTCGGTGGGCACCTTCAGGCGGGCAGACATGTCACGGGCCAAGGCTTCGCTGCGGCCTTCGTGTTCGATGTGGCGCGGCCACTCGGCCGGCGGTGTCGTGCCCTTGCCCAGATCGTGGCAGAGACAGGCGTAGCGCACGGTGAGCGGGGTCTGCAGCGTGGCGGCCTGGTCGAGCACCATCTCCAGGTGCACGCCGGTGTCGATCTCCGGGTGGTGCGCCTCGGGCTGCGGCACACCGTACAGCCGGTCGACTTCGGGCAGCAGACGTGCCAGCGCCCCGCCATCGCGCAGCACCTGCAGCATTCGGCTGGGCGTCTTTTCCATCAGGCCCGTGGACAGCTCTTGCCACACCCGTTCGGCCACCAGCGCATCCACCTCGCCGGCCTCGACCATCTGCCGCACCAGCGCAAGGGTCTCCGGAGCCACCGTGAAGCCCTCGAAGCGCGCGGCGAAGCGCGCCAGCCGCAGGATGCGCACCGGGTCTTCGGCGAAGGCGTCGCTCACGTGCCGCAGCACGCGGGCCTCGAGATCGCGCGCACCACCGTAGGGGTCGATCAGTCGCCCGTCCTCGTCACGCGCCATCGCATTGATGGTGAGGTCGCGGCGAAGCAGATCCTCTTCGAGCGTGACGCTTGGGTCTGCATGCACGACGAAGCCACGGTAGCCCGGCGCCGTTTTGCGCTCGGTGCGCGCCAGCGCATGCTCTTCATGGGTGTGCGGGTGAAGGAAGACAGGGAAATCCTTGCCCACCGGCAGGTAGCCGGCCGCCACCATGTCCTCAGGGGTGCTGCCCACCACCACCCAGTCGTGGTCGTTGACCGGCCGGCCCAGCAGGGCGTCGCGCACCGCGCCACCGACGATGTAGCGCTTCATGTCGGGTGTCGGGCGCGCAGGGCCTCAAGCCGCGACGTGCCGTGTCGGGGGCTCAGGTATCCCGGGGCGACGCTGTCGAGCGTGGCGGGCTGGATGCCCAGCGCGGGCAGCCCCGGCTGGCCTGGCGTGGCGATGTTGGGCACTTGCATGGAGTCGAGGTTGTCGCGGCTCATCAGCGGCTCGCCAGGCAGGCATTCGAACAAGGCCGCCTGCAGCCGGCCCATCCACATCGGCAGCGGCACGATGGGGCGGGCATGGCCCGCGTACCGTCCGGCGGCTTGCACCAGCTGCGCCAGCGTCAGGACCTCGGGCCCCACGCACTCGTAGGTTTGACCGATGGTGGCGGGTTGTTCCAGGCAGCGGGCGATGGCCTCGGCCAAGTCGCCCACCCACACCGGCGCGAACCGGGCCTCACCACCGGCCAACGCCATCAGCGGCAGCACCCGCTGAAGGCGTGCGAAGAGGTTGAGGAACTGGTCCTGCGCGCCAAACACCACCGAAGGTCTCAGGATGGTGAGGTCCAGGTCGGCCGCGCGCAGGAAGGCCTCGCCGCGGGCCTTGCTGCGCAGGTACTTCGAGGGGGCCTCGGCACTGGCGCCGATCGCGCTCACATGCACCACG
Organism: Ideonella lacteola; assembly: GCF_038066555.1. Lineage (NCBI taxonomy): Bacteria > Pseudomonadati > Pseudomonadota > Betaproteobacteria > Burkholderiales > Sphaerotilaceae > Ideonella > Ideonella lacteola. The sequence goes on from NZ_JBBUTG010000010.1 coordinate 138,156, forward strand.
CGACGCACGCCGGCGGCCTGGCACGCCTGGGCCAGCCGCCGGGGCAGCGCCGCATGGGCCCGGTCGAAAGCCGCTTCGTCGCCGTGCAGCACCCCGACGAGGTTCACGATGGCCGAGGCGCCCGCCACGAGGCGCTGCAGGTCGCCATCGTCGTGCACGTCGGCTTGCACCACGTCGACCGTGGGCAAATGGCTCAACCGCTGTGCATGGGCCCGGTGCCGAGTGGGCACGAGCAGGCGCGGTCTGCGCGCCTGGTGGGCAGGCCGGCTCAGCACCTCGGCCAGCGCACGCCCCACGAAGCCGGTGCCGCCGATGATCAGCCAGTAGGCCTCGGATTGCTCAAGCCGTTTCGGCAAGTCGTGCATGGTCAGAACACCCCGGTGAGGATCAAGGCAGGTCCGCGTCCACCGGCGGCGCACCGGCTGCGCGCGGCCCGATCGAACGACCCAGACGCGCCTTCAGCGAGGCCGGTTTGCCGCCGATCAGGCCCGCGTAGATGGTGGCGTTGGACAGCACCTTCTTCACATAGTCCCGTGTCTCGTTGATGGGGATGTTTTCGGCCCAGATGGCCGGCTCGACGACGGGGCCTTCGCGCCAGCGGCGCGGCCGTCCCGGCCCGGCGTTGTAGGCGGCGGCGGCCATGGCCTGCGAGCCACTCAGGTCGTCCAGCACCAGCTTCAGGTAGGCGGTGCCCAGGCGCAGGTTGGTGTCCCGGTCGGTGATCATCGTGGGCTTGTAGTCCAGGCCGATCTTCTTGGCCGTCCAGCGCGCGGTGGCAGGCATGATCTGCATGAGCCCCGAGGCGCCGACGTGAGAGCGCGCATCCATGATGAAGCGCGACTCCTGCCGGATCAGGCCGTACACGTAGGCCGGGTCGAGGTCGATGTCCTTCGCCTTGGCGAGCACCTCGGCGCGCATGGGCATCGGAAAGCGCTGCTCGACGTCGATCTCCGATTTCGTGCGCTCGCTGGTGTTGATGCAGCGGTCCCAGATCTCGCGCTCGCAGGCCCATTGCGCCGCAGCCAGCAGCTCGCGATCACTCATGCCGATGAGGGTGAAGTTCCACTCGCGCACCCCTTCGTTGCGCAGGCCGATGCCGATGGCGGCGAGTGCCCGCTGCAAACCGGGGCGGGCCCGCGCCGCGCTGCGTTCGGTGTCGCTGGGCGCCGTGGGCCGCGCGGGCAGGGCCGGGGGGGCGCCCAGTTCCTCGGCGGCGAGCATGCCGTAGAAGTGCAGTTGCCCGGCGAGTGTTTCCATCACCTGCCGGGCCTCGGCGCGGGCGGCGTCACCGGCTTCACCCGGCTTGGCCTGCGCCTGCACGGCACGGGCGCGCCAGTACTGCCAGGTGGGGTCATTGCGCTCGGTGATGCTCATCGCGTCGATCGCGCGTTGCGCCAGCCGCCACCGTTCGGCGCCTTCGCCTTGGCGCAAGGCCGCACGGGCCAGCCAGCCCAGTGTTTCGTCGCTCCAGTCGGGCGTGTCTTCGAGCTTCTTGGGCAGCGTCTTCCAGGCCGTCCGCACATGGGCCAGGGCTTCAGGCTTGAGGCCGAGGGCGGCCTGCTTGGCCACCTGTGCCCGGGCCCAGGCGCCGTGTTCGGCGCCGAGGATGTCGCCCCAGCGGTCGTCGAGCAGGCGAATGGCGGCGTCCAGGTCGTTGGCCGCCACTCGCGCAATCGCCAGCGATGCCAGCTCGGTGCGCAGGTGGCCGATGGCGTTGGCTTTCAGCGCCAGGTAGCGCGCCGGGTTGTCGAAGATGTCGGCCATGGCCTTGCCGGCAGCTTCGCTGAACAGCGAGGCCGTCTGGCGCGCCAGCTTCTGGCGGTTGTTCTCGGTGGCATGGCGCAGCTTGCGCAGCACATCGTCGGGCGTCAGCACTTTCGCCTCGAACAGTGTCTGGCCGAGCAACTGGCAGCCCTCATCGGGCTCGCGTTGCGCCATCCACGCCCGACGGGCGGTGTCGCGAACGTCCTTGCCGGCGAGGTGGTCGATCAGCTGCGCGTAGCAGGTCACCTCGCGGTCGTCGTTCATCTTGAAGCGAGGCAGGTCGCGCGCGAAGGTGTCGAAATCGCGCCGGTGGCCGAGTTCGAGCAGCCAATCGTTGCGCAGCCGGTCTTCGACGTAGCTGCCGGGCCAGCGCGCATAGAAGGCCTCGACCTCGTCGGTGCGGGCCTCGCCCAGCCGCGAGGTCAACTCCCAGTAGTCGACCCAAGGGGCCAGTGGGTGGCGAGCGTCGAGTGCCTGGGCGCGGAGCGAAGAGAGCTTGGTGCGGTCGCGCTTGGCAAAGGCATCGCGTGCGGCGCGGATGAGTTCGTCGCGGTCGCTCGCGGGCGACGGTGTCTGGGCCAGGGCCGAGGTAGGGCTGAACAGCGCCGCGCCGAGCACCACGCCAGACCACGCGATGGCCATGGCAGCGGCCCGACGCCACGCGGCGTGCGTGAAGAAGAAACGGGGCATGCGGTCAATGTACCGCAGCCCCTGACGGCGCTCGGTGTGCGAGGGCTTGCCGTAGGCTCTCTCGTGCTCAGCGCGCGGTGCGGTAGGGTTCTTCGAAAGGCAGGAAGTCGCGCTCGGCCAGCGCGCCGGCCACCCAGGCCTGGACACCTGCTGAGGCCCACAGGTGGTCGGCCCAGGCGGCGGCCGGGCCGGCCAACGGCAGGCCATAGGTGCGCACCCGCGCCACCACCGGCGCGAAGAAGGCATCGGCCCAGCTGTAGTTTCCAAACAGGAAAGGGCCTCCCGAATGCGCCAGCGCGTCTTCCCAGGCCTGTGTCAGCCGCGCCAGGTCGGCTCGCACCGCGGGTTGTTCGGCCATGACGCGGGCGCCCACCTCGGGCAGGTGGGCTTCGATGTTCATGCCGCAGTGGCTGCGCAGGGCGCGAAAGCCGGCGTGCATCTCGGCGCACAGGCTGCGCGCCCGGGCGCGGGCGTGGCCGTCGCGCGGCCACAGGGCGTGCTGCGGAAAGCGCTCGGCCACGTATTCGGCGATCGCGAGCGTGTCCCAGATGGCCAGCCCGTCGTCCACCAGGACCGGCACGGTGCCTGCCGGCGTCACTGTCGCCAGCGACTGCTTGAAGGCCGATCCGGTGTCGAAGCTGTCGAAGCGCAGCATCACCTCTTCGAAAGGGATGCCGAACTGACGCAGCGCCACCCAGGGGCGCATGGACCAGGAAGAGTAGTTCTTGTTGCCGATGTAGAGCTGCAGCATGGGGCGGTCACCGTCCAGGGCGAAAGAGGGCCCCCGATGCTAGAGGTAGCCCGCCGCGCTGGTGATGCGATCTCGTCATGGATGCGATGCGCCCGGCGCATCGGACGGCTCGCTTTCGCCAATCGCGCGCCGTGTCTCGGCTGCGTGCTGGCGCACAAAGGCCAGTAGCGCCGCCAGTTCGGGCCGCGGCTCGCGCCCCGCGCGAGCGGCATGTTGCAGCGGCACCATCCAGTAAGCGAACGGCGATCGCAGCCGCAAGGCAGGGCCGAAGGGCTCGACCAGTTCGCCGCGGGCGAGCGCGTCGTGCACCATCGGCAACCAGGCCAGGCCGACCCCTTGGCCGGCCACCACCGCCTGGATCTGCTGGTGATTGAAATTCACGCTGTACCACCGGCGAGGCGCCATGTGCGCCAAGCCCTGCGCTGACAGCCAGGCCGGCCAGGCCAGGACGGATGCGGCCGGCGTGTTGTCCTCCACTTCCACCAGCGTGTGGTGGGCCAGATCGGCGGGTGTGGACAGCGGTGGTGCGTCGCCGCGCTGGATGGCATCGGCCATGCGGGCGCTCACCACCGGCGTGAGCACCTCGCCGAACATGCGTTCAGAGCCCGGCGGTGCGCGCTCGGGCCGGCAGTGGCGCAACAGCAGGTCGAGTTCGGGGTCGTCGGTGTCGGCCAGGCGGTCCGTCGCCGACAGGCGGATGTCGATGCCCGGGTGGCTGCGCTCGAAATCGGTCAAGCGCGGCATCAGCCAGAGCGTCGCGAACGAGGGAAAGGTGGACAGGCTGATCTGCGCACGGCCCTGCGCGAGGCGGATCTGGCGCACCGTGGCGTCGAGCCGCCCCAGCATCGGCTCGACGGCACGCAACAGGCTTTGGCCCGCGTGGGTGAGCTCCACGCGTCGGGTGCCACGGTTGAACAACGCGGCGCCGAGTTCCTCCTCCAGGCTCTTGATCTGCCGGCTGATGGCAGGCTGGGTGAGGTGCAGGTCTTCGGCGGCGGCGCTGAAGCTGAGCCGCCGTGCCACGGCCTCGAAGCTTCGAAGAAAGTCCAGCGACAGCGGGCGCGTGCTCGGCTTATTCATAACGAAATGTGATCAATCGGGCTTGTCGAAAGCATTGGTGTTAACCCCAGAGATTGCCGAAGATGCAGTCCATCGGGGAACAGTCCCTGACCGACAGGAGATTGATGATGAGCACGCATCCTTTTGCTTCCCTGGCCCTGCCCGAGCTGGACGAGCCCAGCAGCCTGGCCCTGCCGCACGCGCGGCGTTGGGTGGCCACCGATGCGGGCTGGGTCAGCGTCCAGTCCGGCCGCGCCTGGCTGACGCGTGACGGCGATCTGGACGACCACGTTCTCGTCACGGGCCAGCGCCTGTGGCTGCGCCGGGGCGACGTGTTGACCGCCGAGGCCTGGCAGGCGGGCGATCCGGTGTGGCTGGTCTGGCGGCCCGAGCCGGATCAGGCAGGCCCGCTGCCCTTCCTGGGCGGTTTCGTGGCCTTGGCGGCGGGGGCCTTGGCACGCGCGGCGCGCGGCCTGGCGGGTGGCTTGCTGGCCCTGGCCCGCAGCGCCGAAGCCAGCGCCTGCCGTGCCCAGGGCAGCATCTGCGCCGGCGAATCCATGGCGTCGGCCGGAGCGCTCCAGTAACTCGTGGCGGTCTTTCGGCCGTTCGCGGTCTCGAACTCGAAGGGCCGACAGCCCGCGGCCTCGAAGGCTGGCCGGCCCTCGTCGTCGGTCTTCAAGTACAGCTCTTCGCCGATGATGATCGCGACGAAAACCTCGTCGACATACAGCCCGTGCCCACCGAACATGCGCTTGACGCGCACGGCACCGAGCGGGCTCAGCAGTTCGCTGCACCACCGCACGGTTTCCTGGGCCTGGGGGCTGAGAGGCATGGGGCGAGTTTAGGGCCCGGGCGGCGCGTGTGACCTGGCCAGTCTGATACCGAGGCCGCCCAGGCTGGCGGGTGGCTGTACGAACGGAGTCGGGCTGCGCCCTGTCACATTCGGTGGCATTCGACACAACGCCCCGCTGGCGCCATGGCCACCGTGGTCGTGCGGCCCACGCGGGCGAAAAAAAGGGGTCACCGGTGAAGGTGACCCCAACATCTCTTGAGCATGCCTGGGTGCCGCGTCCCCACGCGGCAGCATGCCCGAGACCTCTGAAACGTTGTCGAGTTGATCGGCCGGGCGGCGCCGATCAGAAGTTGTGCTTGATGCCGATGTCGTAACCGGTCGTTTTCAGGTTGTCCGGCACATTGTCTCGGCCTTCGTGCGTGACGTCAGCATAAATCGTTGTGCGCTTGGACAGGGCGTAGTGATAACCCAGGCTGAACTGGCGATCGTTGATCACGTCGGCCGTCGTGTTCTTCAGCTCGCCATAGCTGGCGCGCAGCTCGCCTTGGCCGATCGGCGCTGTGGCCGACACCAGGTACGAGCGGGCCTTCTGGTCGCTGCCGTTGCGGCCGGTGCCGAAGAATGCACCCACCTTGACGACGCCGAAGTTGTAGCTGCCGTTGATGGTGGCCCAGTAGTCGTCTTCGTCGGCCGGGTTCTCGTAACCCACGCCCAGCACGATCGGGCCATTGGTCCAGGCGCCGCCCAGGCTGTACGGGCGCTTCTCCGCCACGCCGGAAGCGGGCGTGTTGCCGTCGGCCTCGGCGACTTGGGCGCCGAAGGTGAAGCCGCTGGCGCTGAAGCGGTAGTTCACGCCGTTGCTGTAGCGGTTGGTGCCGATGCGGCCGTTGACGATGCTGCTGTTGGAGGCCACGGTGTCCGTGCCCCACGGGTCGGCCACGAGCTGGCTCAGCGCGTAGGCCGGGTTGTCTTCACGGCCTAGCGTGATGCGACCGAAGCCACCTTCGAGGCCGACGATGGCCTTGCCGTCCCAGAAGGCGGCCTTGGATTGCGTGCCATCGTCGGCGTTGAAGCGGTGTTCGATCTGGAACACGGCCTTCAGACCGTCACCCAGGTCTTCGGTGCCGCGGAAGCCCAGCCGGCTGCCCGAGCCGTTGCGGACTTCATTGTTCTTGACCGCGTCAGCCTGCTGGGCGACCGACAGGTCGACCCGGCCGTACACGGTGACGGACGACTGAGCGAAGGCGCTACCGCTGAACGCGGCGACCAGGGCCAGAGCAAGGGGAGCCAGGGAGCGAGAGGTCATGGGTACCGATGTCTTCAGAAGGGACGCGAAGTCCGGGAAAACCCGACTCTAGGTGGCGCACCGGAGGGCACCAAGATGGATCTGGCGAACGCTCCATTGCTAAAACAGCAATAACCAGTCATTTGGCTGCCACAGTTCTTGTGGATTTCTTTCCAAATCAAGGCCTTAGGTCAGGCCGGATCGACACCCCGCGTCGTCGCCGCCCCGGCACAATCAACACCTCCGTATCGCCCATGCCACGGTCATGACGCTGCCGTTCAAGCTGAATCTGGAGCCCTCCCGGGACAAAGCCGTGCTGCGCAAGCAATTGCAAGCCGAACGCATGGGCCTGCTGGATCGCCACCAGCGCGCCGCCGACCTGCAGGAGGTCCTGCAGGTGTGGCTGATCACCCGGCGTGAGAAGACGATCGGCGCCTACTGGCCGATCAAGGGCGAATTCGACGCGCTACCGGCGCTGTATCGCTGGAGCGAGGGCCATGACGAGCGCCGCATCGGCTTGCCGGTGATGAATCGCGAGACCAAGCAGCTGCGTTTTCACGTCTGGTACCCCGGCTGCCCGATGGAAGAAGACGCCTACGGCATTCCCAAGCCGAAGGACACCGAAGAGTTCCACCCTGAGCTGCTGCTGGTGCCCTGCGTGGGCTATGGGCCCAAGGGCATTCGCCTGGGCTACGGCGGTGGTTTTTACGATCGCACCCTCGCGGCCATCGAGCCGCGGCCGGTCACGGCGGGCCTGGGCTATGCGCACGGCTTCGTGCCCTGGCTCGAGGGCGAGCCGCACGACATCCCGTTGGACGCCGTGCTGACCGAAGAAGGGGTGGTCTGGCAGCGCTGAGCGCTGTGGCGACGGGGTGGCCGCGTTCAGGCCCATGCAGGGCCGCCGACTGCGGAGGCCTTGCATGCCCAAAGCGACGGCCGGGCGCGACCCGGCTCAGGCGTTCAGAAGCGCTTGCCGAAACCGATGCTGGCCAGCCAGGGGTTGACCTTGAAGTCACCCACCTTGTTGCCGAAGGACGAGACTTCGGTCTGGATCTGAACCTTCTTGACGTCCAGGTTCAGCAGCCAGCCACCGCCCATCGGGATGTCGGTGCCCAGTTGCGCAGCCCAGCCAAAGCTGTCCTTCTTCAGAGAGGGTTGCAGCGCCGCATCGACGTCGGAGTTGAACTGCACGTCTGACAGGTGGGTGTAGTTCAGACCCAGACCCACATACGGCCGCCAACCGCCCAGCTGGGTGAAGTGGTACTGCGCCGTCAGCGTCGGCGGCAGGTGCTTGAGGCTGCCGATCTTGGCGCCGGCCGACTTCACGTCGTGCTTTTGCGGGTAGGTGAGGATCAACTCGAGCGCGAAGTTCGGGTTGATGAAGTAGCTGATGTCGACCTCGGGGATGACCTTGTCGTTCACCGACAGGTCCAGCCCGGTCGAGTCGTCGTTCTCGGACGTGAGGCTGACGGCGCGGGCGCGGACGATCCAATCACCTTGATCCTGGGCCTGCGCGGCGAACGGCGACAGGGTGGCGGCCAGCGCGGCCAGGGCGATGAGTTGGCGCTTCATGAGACTCTCCTTCTAGGTTGCAATAGGCATGGCATGCGTGCCATGGCTCCATTGCATCGAAGGCGCCTGCCTACGCTCTTGCCGTGACGCAACCCGACTGCGGACATACCCGCAAACGGCACGACGTTTTGACGTGCCTCAGAAGTTGGTGAGGCACCGCGATGCGCTGGCGCCACACCTGCCGGGCTTCAGCGCCCGAGGCGCCGACAGATTTCCAGCGTGAGCGGGCTCTGGTTGAGCGTGTAGAAGTGGATGCCGGGCGCGCCGCCGGCGATCAGCCGCTCGCACAGCCGGGTGACGATGTCCAGGCCGAACGCGCGGATCGAGGCCGCGTCGTCGAGGAAACCCTCCATCTTCAGCGCCGCCCAGCGTGGGATCTCGATGCCGTCCCGCGCCGCAAACTGAGCGATACGCGCGTAGTTGTGGATGGGCATGATGCCCGGCACGATGGGCACGTCCACCCCCATGGCGCGCACTTCGTCGACGAAGTGGAAATACGCGTCAGGGTTGAAGAAGAACTGGGTGATCGCCGAGTTCGCGCCCGCGCGCACCTTGTCGGCGAAGAACTGCAGGTCGCGCTTCGCGTAACGCTGCTGCGGGTGGTACTCGGGGTACGCCGCCACCTCGATGTGCCAGTCGTTGCCTTGGGTCTCGCGGATGAACGAGATCAGCTCGCTGGCGTAGCGAAACTCGCCGGCGGTGGCCGTGCCGCTGGGCAGGTCGCCGCGCAATGCCACCAGGCGGCGGATGCCTTGCTCGCGGTAGGTCTGCAGGATCTCGGCGATGCCGGCGCGGGTCGAGCCGACGCAGCTCAGGTGCGGCGCGGCTTCATGGCCCAGCGCCGCGATGTCGCGCACGGTGGCCAGCGTTTTTTCGCGCGTCGAGCCGCCGGCGCCGTAGGTGACGCTGAAGAACTCGGGCTGCACCGCGGCCAGCTCCTTCACCACCGTCTTCAGCTTGTCGCTGCCGACGGGTGTATTGGGCGGGAAGAACTCGAAGCTGATCGGCACGGGGCGCGACGAAGGGGATGACGAGGTGTCGGTCATGAAGGTGTCTCAAGGGGTCGGGGCCCGCCGGGCCTCGATGAAGAACTCGCGGTTGCCATCACTGCCGGTGGTGGGGCTGTCTCGCCAGGCCACCCATTGAAGCCCGAGTCGCGCGCAGGCCTTGCGCATCTTGGCTTCCACATGGCCGTACGCGGCGGGGCTCTTGACCAGGCCGTTCTTGCCGATGTCGACCGGCTGCAGCTCGAACTGGGGTTTGACCAGCATCAGCAGCGTGCCCTGCAGCGACAGCAGGGGCACCAAGGCCGGCAGCACCAGCCCCAGCGAAATGAACGACAGGTCTCCGGTGATGAAGTCAAAGCCGACCTCGGGCATGGCATCGCCCAGCTGCTCGCGGGTCAAAGATCGGGCGTTGACGCCTTCGAGCCCGACGACGCGGGGGTCTGCCGCCAGTCTCGGGTGCAACTGGCCATGGCCCACGTCCACGCCCACCACCCGCTTCGCGCCCGCGGCCAGCAGCACATCGGTGAATCCGCCGGTGCTCTGGCCCACGTCCAGCGCCGTTTGGCCCTGAACCGACAGGCCGCTGTCGCGCAGTGCGCCTTCCAGCTTCAGGCCGCCGCGGGAGGCCCAACGGAGCTCGGCGTCGTCGGTGACTTCAATGTCGCAGCCTTCGGGCAGGTCGTCACCCGCCTTCTTCGGCACCGTCCAGCCTTTGGGGCCCAGCCAGCGCACGGCACCGCGCTCGATCAGCCGCTGAGCGGCCGAACGGCTGGGGGCGAGGCCCTGTGCCACGAGGAGTTGATCAGCTCGCATGTTGAATCGAAGACAAGCGGTGTGGCGAGCGGCCCGCGGACCGGGCGCAGAGGCGCGGGAGTGCGAACGCACGTCCTGTACGTGGGGAACTCCGGCGACTCTGCGACGACGGGCTGCGCGCTAGCCGCGCCAAGGCCGCGTCAGTACCGATAGGTGTCGGGCTTGTAGGGGCCGGCCTTGGAGACGCCGATGTAGGCGGCCTGCTCGTCGGTCAGCTCGGTGAGCTTGGCGTTGAGCTTCTTCAGCTGCAGGCGGGCCACCTTCTCGTCCAGGTGCTTGGGCAGCACATAGACTTTGCCCACTTCGTAGTCGGCCTGCTTGGTGAACAGCTCGATCTGCGCGATCGTCTGGTTCGCGAACGAGCTGCTCATCACGTAGCTCGGGTGGCCGGTGGCGCAGCCCAGGTTCACCAGGCGGCCCTTGGCCAGCATGATGATGCGCTTGCCATCGGGGAAGATCACGTGGTCGACCTGCGGCTTGATCTCTTCCCACTTGTACTTGTCGAGCGACGCAATGTCGATCTCGTTGTCGAAGTGGCCGATGTTGCAGACGATCGCCTGATCCTTCATCTTGAGCATGTGATCGTGGGTGATCACGTTCTTGTTGCCCGTGGCGGTGACGAAGATGTCGGCCTGCGAGCAGGCTTCGTCCATCGTGACGACGCGGTAGCCTTCCATCGCGGCCTGCAGCGCGTTGATGGGGTCGATCTCGGTGACCCACACCTGCGCCGACAGGGCGCGCAGTGCCTGGGCCGAGCCCTTGCCCACATCGCCATAGCCGGCGACCACGGCCACCTTGCCGGCGATCATCACGTCGGTGGCGCGCTTGATGCCATCGACCAGGCTCTCGCGGCAGCCGTAGAGGTTGTCGAACTTGCTCTTGGTGACCGAGTCGTTGACGTTGATGGCGCGGAACAGCAGCGTGCCCTTGGCGCTCATCTCGTTCAGGCGGTGCACGCCGGTGGTGGTCTCTTCGGTCACGCCGATGATCTGGGCGCTCTTGCGGGTGTACCAGTTCTTGTCGACGGCCAGCTTGGCCTTGATCGCGGCGAACAGCTCGCGCTCTTCCTCGCTGCCCGGGTTGGCCAGCAGAGAGGCGTCCTTCTCGGCGCGCTGGCCCAGGTGCATCAGCAGCGTGGCATCGCCGCCGTCATCCAGGATCATGTTCGGGCCTTCGCCTTCGGTGAAGGCCGGGCCGAATTCGAAGATGCGGTGGGTGTAGTCCCAGTAGTCCTTCAAGGACTCGCCCTTGTAGGCGAAGACGGGGGTGCCTTCGGCCACCAGGGCGGCGGCGGCGTGGTCTTGCGTCGAGAAGATGTTGCAAGAGGCCCAGCGCACCTCGGCACCGAGGGCTTGCAGCGTCTCGACGAGCACGGCCGTCTGGATCGTCATGTGCAGGCTGCCGGTGATGCGCGCGCCCTTGAGCGGCTGGCTCGCGGCGAATTCTTCGCGGATCGCCATCAGGCCGGGCATCTCGGTCTCGGCGATCTTGATTTCCTTGCGGCCCCAGTCGGCGAGCTTGATGTCGGCGATGGCGTGATCGGGGGTGGTCTTCAGAACGGCAGCGTTCATGGGGTTCTCCGTGTTCGGGCGTGACTGATCGCCCGCGCCTGCGGTGGAAGGGGTGGAGAAAAAAAGACACACAGCCCACCCACGACACCATCGGTGCGGGTGAGCGCCGTTGCAAAAGCATCGCCTCAAGGTCGTCGCCAGCGACGCTGCACGGTCGGCGATGAGGACATCGCCTGGGCAGCCCGTCGAGGGCCTTGGGGGGTTCCGAGCCTGGGGCCAGGGGTGTCGGCCTTGCAACGCTCCTCGGAACGAGGTGTGATTCTAGCGGCGGCCCGCGAACGCGGCCAAGGCCTTCGTGAAGCGCTCCACGTCCTGCGCGTCGTTGTAGGCCTGCGCCGAGAACCGCCAGTACAGCCGTCCCGGCGGCCCGGCCGAATCCTCGATCGCCAGGATCTGTGCTTCGATCGCGGCGTCGGCGAGCAACTGGTTCTTGAGTTGCGTCGCCGCCCCGGCGCCACGGCCATGCGCTTCGGGCAGCGGCAGCGTCACCATGCTGGCCACCATCGACGGCGGGGTGCGCCATGCCAGGCCCCATTCGTGCGTCAACTGCTCGGCCACTTCCCGGGCGAAGGCATGGTTGCGCGCCCACAGGGCTTCGCGGCCCCCCAACTGCTCGTCGATGAACTTCAGCCCGTCCGGGGCGCAGAGAAACGGCGTCGGGTCGCGCGTGCCAACCCAGTCGAACTCGGCGATCCAGCCGCCGCCAGCACCCCAGCTGATCACCGGCGGGTGAAGGCTGGCTCGGTGCTCGGGGGCTGCCCACAGCAAGCCGGCGCTGCGCGGCGAGAAGGCCCATTTGTGCAGGTTGCCGGTGTAGAAGTCGACGCCGAGCGAGGGGATGTCGAGCGCCATGGCGCCGGGCACGTGGGCGCCATCGGCCAGCACGGCGACGCCGCGCCCGCGGCACAACGCAGCCAGGCGGGCCAGCGGCATCACCAGCGCCGTCTCGGGGCTGACGTGGTCGAGCACGGCCAGCCGTGTGCGCGGGCCCAGGGCGGCGGCCAGCGCATCCACCAACTCATCCTCGCTGGCCACGGGGAAGGGCAGGTGGGCCGATCTGACCGTGGCGCCCGCGCGGGCGGCATGGTGGGCGGCCGCCCGGGAGACGGCGCCGTAGGTGCGGTTGGTCACCAGCACTTCGTCGCCGGGCCGCAGCGGAAACGAAGCCAGCACGGCATTCGCCCCCGCGGTGGCGTTGTCAACGAAGACGATGTCGTTGCCCTGCACACCGAACCACGGAGCGATGGCCGCCGCCGCCGCCCGCAACCGGGATCGGGGGCCATCGGGCAGGGCACGGTCCGGCGCCTCGTCGGGCCGGCCGATGGGGGTGAGCTCCCGCAGCAGGAACCGGGCGGGTTGCCTTTCGATCTCGTCACGCAGCGCGGCCTGGGCGGCCATCACCGCTTTCGGCACGGCACCGACGGTGCCATGGTTGAGGTAGGTGATGGCGGGGTCAAGCGGCCACAGCGGCAGCAGCGCTCGGCCGAAGTTCACGGGGCTGGGCATGCAGGCATTTCAGCACGCATGGGACACTGCCGCGCATGAGCCGTGCTCCATGGACACCGGATCGGGCCTGGGCCCGCGTGCCCCCATCGCGACTGATCGGGTTGAAGGGGGTGTTGACCGACATCGACGACACCCTGACCTGCGACGGTGTCATTCAGCCCGCCGCCCTGCAGGCCCTGCATGCGCTGCACCAGGCAGGCCTGCCCGTCATCGCCATCACAGGCCGGCCGGCGGGCTGGAGCGAGCCTTTCGCTCTGAGCTGGCCGGTGCGCGCCATCGTCGCCGAGAACGGTGGCGTGATGTTGCGCCGCCAAGCCACCGGCGAGCTGCTGCATGAATTTGCCCAGGCCGCGCCGGAGCGCGACCGCAACCTGGCCCGTCTGCGTGCCTGCGCACAGGCTGTGCTGCAGGAGGTGCCGGGCGCTGTGTTGGCGCGGGACAGCGCAGGCCGCCTGACCGATATCGCCATCGATCACAGTGAATTCGCCCACCTGGCCCCGGCACAGATCGATCAGGTGGTGGCGGTGATGCGCTCGCACGGATTGACGGCAACTGTCAGCTCCATCCACGTGAATGGCTGGATCGGCGAGCACAGCAAATGGACGGCTGCGCACTGGGCCGTGCAAGTGCTGGGTGACCCGGCATTCGATCCCGCCCAGTGGCTCTACGTGGGGGACTCCACCAACGACCAGCTGATGTTTGAGCGCATGCCGCTGTCGGTGGCGGTGGCTAACGTGGCGCGCTTCTGGGACGAGCTGCGTGTGAAGCCGACCTTCGTCACCGAGCGTGAGCGTGGCGAAGGTTTCGCCGAGGTCGCGGCGTCGCTGCTGGCCTGCCGCTGAGCGGCCGAAGCTGCCGCGGCGACAGGATCAGGTGCTCACGCCCAGGAAGTCGGCCAGCCGCTGGCGCTCTTCGTCCAGTGCCAGTCTGAAGCTCGCATCTCGGGGTGCCTTGCCGGCCACGTAACCGCAATCGACCTGCAGGCGGTCTTGCCGCACTGAGGCATTGGCCCAGCCGATCACCTGGTCTCGCCACAGCAGCGGCAGCGCGTAGTAGCCCAGTTGGCGCTTGGGCGCTGGCGTGTAGGCCTCGAAACGATAGGCCCAACCCCAGAAGTGCTCGAAGCGGCGTCGGTCCCAGGCCACTGGGTCAAACGGGGCCAACAGGTGCACCCGCTCGGGCACCCGGTGTCGCCGCGAGGACGGGTCTTCGTCCACCGGCCAGAACCAGTCGGTGCCGTTGACCTTCGCCCTGGCCAGCCGCACCTTGGCGCGGGCCAGGGCCTTGCCACGATCAGACTGCCACTGCGGCGCCCCAATGAACACGCGGCTGACCAACTGGCCCAGCGTTGCCAACGGCAAGGGGGCGTACTTCGCGACCACCAGGTCGACGAGGGCGTCCATGCGGGCGTGCACTTCGGCGGGATCATCCACCGGTTCGTGCGTGTTGCCCGGTGCGTAGACACGCACCCCACTGTCCCGACGCGCCACCCGCAGCAGGCCGCGGTAGTGCATCTGGTCGAGCAACTGGGTGCTGGCATTGCTGGAGCCGCCGAACCAGTTGCGGGTCTTGCCGTGAGCGAAATGCGCGTCCACCTCGCGCGGGTGCACGGCGCCCCTTTCGCGGACGAAGGCGAGCACCTCGTGGGCTTGCGCCAGCCTCGACGCCGGCCACACGGTGCGCGGTGTGCGTGGGTGCATCAACGCCAGGTGCGCCCGGGGCAGGAACCCGTAGTTGACAAAGAAGTCTTCCTCGATGCCCAGGCGGGGATAGCGCCGCTCCAGGTCACCGGCGGCGTAGCCGGTGACCCGGTGGCGCAGCGTCAGGTCCTGCGCCCGCGCCGGTGCGCGGATCGGGTCGGCCTGGACGAAGCCCAGGCGTTCGATGGCACGGGGCAGCGTGGTGGGCTTGAAGAGGCTGCGAGCGATGGCGTAGCGGCGCAGGTCATCGAGGGTGAGCGGACGTGGCATGCCGGGATGATGCCGCAGAGCCGTCGGCTCCGAGGGCCCTGCGGGTGTGACTTGACGACAGAACTCGGTGCGCTGATGCGCCGGGTTGGCGACAATCCAGGGTCCAGACCCACAGGGCCGGCGCGGGCCGGTCAGCCGAGATATGAAACCACTGGGAACGCCTCTTTCCAAGGCCGCGATGCGCGTGATGCTGCTGGGCTCGGGTGAGCTGGGCAAGGAGGTGCTGATGGCGCTGCAGCGCCTGGGCGTCGAGACGATCGCCGTCGATCGCTACGACAACGCGCCGGGCCAGCAAGTGGCACACCACGCCCGCACCATCACGATGAGCGATCCTGCCGCGCTGAAGGCCCTGATCGAGGCCGAGCGGCCCGATCTGGTCGTCCCGGAGATCGAGGCCATCGCCACACCGATGCTGGAAGAGCTGGAGGCGCAGGGAGTGGTTCAGGTGATCCCCACCGCTCGCGCTGCCCGCTTGACGATGGATCGTGAAGGCATTCGCCGCCTGGCCGCTGAAACCCTTGGCCTGCCGACCAGCCCCTATCGTTTCTGCAATTCTCAAGAGGAACTGCAGGCGGCGATCGACGGCGCGGACGGCCAGCCGCCCATCGGCTATCCCTGCGTCGTGAAGCCGGTGATGAGCAGCTCGGGCAAAGGGCAAAGCAAGCTCGACGGCCCGGCCGATGTGGCACGGGCCTGGCAGTATGCGATGGCGGGCGGGCGCGTCAGCCACGGCCGGGTCATCGTCGAGGGGTTCATCGACTTCGACTACGAGATCACCCTGTTGACGGTGCGTGCGCTGGGAGCCGACGGGCAGGTCCAAACCCACTTTTGCAGCCCGATCGGCCACAAGCAGGTCAGCGGCGACTATGTGGAAAGCTGGCAGCCTCAACCGATGTCGCCGCTGGCGCTCGAGCGCGCCCAGCAGATCGCGCTGGCGGTGACCAGCAATCTGGGCGGCCGGGGCCTGTTCGGCGTGGAGCTCTTCGTCAAGGCAGACCAGGTGTGGTTCAGCGAGGTCAGCCCCCGACCGCACGACACCGGCATGGTGACGATGGCGACCCAGTGGCAGAACGAGTTCGAGCTGCATGCCCGTGCCATCCTCGGCTTGCCGGTGGATACCTCGCTGAAGAGCCCGGGCGCCAGCGCGGTGATTTATGGCGGCGTCGAGGCGCAGGCGGTGGTGTTCGACGGGGTGGCTGAGGCTCTGTCGGTGCCGAACTCTGACCTGCGCCTGTTCGGCAAGCCCGAAAGCTTCGTCAAGCGCCGTATGGGGGTGGCGTTGGTCCACGACGCCGATGTGGACACCGCGCGCCGGCAGGCGGTGCTGGCGGCCAGCAAGGTCAAGCCTCGGGCGGTCTGACAAAGCGGTGAGCGGACCGCCCAGGGGCCACGCGGCTGGGCGCGGCCGGTCCATGCACGGCGTCGGAGAGGCTGAGAGTCTTTCGCCGATGCTCGTCTTGAACCCCCAAACGCCCCGGCTCTTCGTTGCAAATGCTCGCCATAGCCCGAGCTATGGCTGTGCTTTGCGCCTCGATCCGGGTCGCCTGGGTGCCCCTTTCGGGCACCGTCGAAAAACTCTCAGCCTCTGAGCGCTCGCCGGCCGTTGTCGTGGACGGCGACACACATCCGGCCCTTGGTGAAGGGGGTCGCCAGGGCGGCACTTAAGCCACCGGCTACGGCGACCGATAAGCAGACGAGACCGGCCCGGCAACCGCCGGGTCGCCGACGTCACTTAGCCGCGCCTGACCACCATGTCCGACGGATCCACGCTGGCCGCCAAGGTCCTGCTGCTCGAACACGATCCCCGCCACTACCAGGCCCTGTGGGATTTCGCACAGTCTCTGGGGCTCGTGGTGCTGCCGCGCAGTGCCGTGGAGGCCTTGTCCACGCTGAGCCAGCACAAGGATCTGGGTGGGGTGATGCTCGCCGAAGACCTGCCGTGCGAATCCGGCGACGCACTGGGCTTGGCCGCCGCCATCCATCGGCAACGGCCCGAACTGCCGATCTTCTTGCGCCGCACGGGCAGCCACCCGCTGACCGACGACCAGTCACGCATCATCGCGCACCCGTGGACGGAGATGGGAACCCTCGGCGAGGCCATCGAGCGCAGCCTGTTCAGCCTGCGCTACCCCACCGAACTGGTCAACGGCATCGTCGAGCTGACGAGCAGCGCCATCCGATCGATGTTTCCCCACGCGACGGTCACCAACGAGCCGGCGTATGTGGTGCATGACCGCATCATCTTCGGCCAGGTTTCAACGCTGATCGCACTCGAAAGCACCTGGTGTCGCGGCTACATGATGCTGCAGACCGAGGAAAGCGCGCTGCGCCAGGGGATGATGCAGGGCTTCGGCTACGAAGGTGTGGGCGGCGACCTGAGCTTCCGCGAGCTCAATCACCTCTTGGGCGAAACGACCAATCTGATTTGGGGCGCCTTCAAGAACCGCTACATCCCGCCCAAGGCGTTTGCCAACCAGCAAACCCAGGTGCCTATCGTGATCAACCACGAGCACAAATACATCTCGTTCGGCTCGCAAGACCCGCAGCTGTGCGTGCGCTACCAGCTGGCCGATCCGCGCCGACCCGGGCTGCCGCCGTTGATCATCGTGCAGCGCTTGATCTTCAATCTGCTGTGGTCGCCTGAGAAGTTCACCGAGTTTTCGGCGCCGTCCGAGACGCCGGTCACCACCGGCGAGCTCGAGCTGTTTTGACGCGGCGATCCGCCGCATTCCGTCCAACGTTTGTTCCGCTCAAGGTACCTGCCCATGGCTCAAGTCCTGGTCGTCGACGATTCCAGCACGATGCGAGAGATCGTCTGCAGCTTCCTCAGCCAGAACGGCTTCGATGTGGCCGTGGCCAACGATGGCCGAGATGGCCTGGCTCAATTGAACAAGGATCCCGGCATCCGGCTCATCGTCAGCGATGTGAACATGCCCAACATGGATGGCTTGACCATGGCGGAGAAGATCCGTACCGAGCTGGGCAACAAGGATGTGCGGATCGTGATGCTGACCACCGAAGACAACACGGCCATCCGAGCCCGTGGCCGCGAGATCGGGGTCACCGGTTGGATCGTCAAGCCCTTCCGCGGCGAGGCGGTGCTGGGCCCCTTCAGGAAGTTCTGCGGCCTGGCTTGAGCTGCACGCGACAAAGAACAAGGGCGCCGGGGGCGCCCTTGTTGCTTGTGGGACAGGGTGGCGGCCGGCGGTCTGGCCGCCCGCCGTCACGTCAGCGCTTCAGCGCCCCGCCGCCGCACGCAGGGCGGCGGCCTTGTCGGTACGCTCCCAGCTGAATTCCGGCTCTTCACGGCCGAAGTGGCCGTAGGCGGCCGTCTTCGAGTAGATCGGGCGCAACAGATCGAGCATCTGGATGATGCCCTTGGGACGCAGGTCGAAGTGCTCGTTCACCAGGGCGGCGATCTGCTCGTCCGGGATCACGCCCGTGCCCTCGGTGTAGACCGTCACGTTCATCGGGCGGGCCACGCCGATCGCATAGGCCACCTGGATCTGGCACTGCTTGGCCAGGCCGGCCGCGACGATGTTCTTCGCGACGTAGCGGGCGGCGTAGGCGGCCGAGCGGTCGACCTTGGTGGGATCCTTGCCCGAGAAGGCGCCACCACCGTGCGGGCAGGCGCCGCCGTAGGTGTCGACGATGATCTTGCGCCCGGTCAGGCCGCAGTCACCCTGCGGGCCGCCGACCACGAAGCGGCCGGTCGGGTTGACGAGGTACTTGGTGTCTTGCAGCCACTCTTTCGGCAGCACCGGCTTGATGATCTCTTCGATCACCGCCTCGTAGAACTCGGGCTTCATCTTGTCGCCCAGGCTCATCTCCGGGGCGTGCTGGGTCGACAGCACGACGGTGTCGATCGAATGCGGCTTGCCGTCGACATAACGCATCGTCACCTGGCTCTTCGCGTCCGGGCGCAGGAAAGGCAGGCGACCATCCTTGCGCAGTTGCGCCTGGCGCTCGACCAGACGGTGCGCGTAGTAGATCGGCGCGGGCATGAGCTCGGGCGTCTCATCGCAGGCGTAGCCGAACATCAGCCCCTGGTCGCCGGCGCCGATGTTCAGATAGTCGTCGCTGGCGCGGTCCACACCCTGGGCGATGTCGTTGCTTTGCTTGTCGTACGCGACCAGCACCGCACAGCCCTTGTAATCGATGCCGTACTCGGTGTTGTCGTAGCCGATGCGCTTGATGGTGTCCCGCGCGACCTGGATGTAGTCGACATTCGCCTGGGTCGTGATTTCGCCGGCCAGCACCACCAGACCGGTGTTGCACAGCGTTTCCGCGGCGACACGAGACAGAGGGTCTTGCGTGAAGATCGCGTCGAGGATCGCGTCGGAGATCTGGTCGGCGACCTTGTCCGGGTGGCCTTCCGAAACCGATTCGGAGGTGAAGAGATAATCGTTCGCCACGTTCACGTTGCTTTCTGGTTGCGGGTTCAAGACTGAGCCGAATCGGCTTTGCGTCGTCCCACTTGGCAACCGGGCAAGGGCGGCGAACGCTTTAGCGGTATTTGGCGGGCGGCTCCATGAGCTCAGCCCTGCAGGCGCGCCCAAGGCGTTTGCCTGTGTCGCCCCGCAAGTTGTCCTCTTAACTCGGCGACAAACCCGATTATAAAAGGCCTCGCCTGTCGATCATGACGTTGTTTATGCGCTGGCTGTCACGCTGGCCGCTGGCTTGGTTGCATGCGCTGGGTGCCCCGTTGGGATGGGCCACTTGGCTGCTGTCGCCCAGCTATCGCCGGCGCGTGGCCGCGAATGCAGAATTGGCTGGGCTGACGGCAGCTGAACGACGGCGCTCCATCGCCGAGGCAGGCCGCCTGGTGGCGGAGGTGCCGTGGGTCTGGTTCATGCCGGCGGATCGCCGGGTCAGTGACCATGTGCAATGGCACGGCGAGTCCTTGATCGAGGAGGCCTTGAAGGCCGGGCGCGGTTTGCTGCTGCTCACGCCGCACCTGGGCAGCTTCGAGGTGGCCGCCCGCGCCGCCGCCGAGCGTTTCGACAAGCCGATCACGGTGCTGTACCGGCCCGCCCGCAAGGCTGCGCTGCGGCGGCTTGAGGAGACGGCGCGGGCACGCCCAAACATGGCGACGGCGCCAGCGTCGCTCACCGGGGTGCGCCAGATGCTGCGCGCCCTCAAGCGCGGCGAAATGGTCGGCCTGCTGCCCGACCAGGTGCCACCCGAGGGCCAGGGCGTCTGGGCACCGTTTTTCGGCAAGCCGGCCTACACGATGACGCTCGCCGCCCGCCTGGCGCAGCAGACGGGAGCCGCGGTGGGGTTGGCATGGTGCGAGCGCCTGCCGCGAGGCAGGGGATACTCGATCCACCTTGCGCCGCTCGTTCGGCCCTTGCCGAGCGATCCGGCCGATGATGTCGGCGCGGCGACCGTGATCAATGCCTCGATGGAGCGGGCCATTCGCGCGCTGCCCACCCAGTATTTATGGGGCTACAACCGGTACAAATCACCCCGCAAGCCCAAGCCTGGCGACGGCAGCTGAAGACAGACGACGGAGTAAGACACGATGGATTGGTGGGGGCGCGTCGGTGCACGCGCGCTGCTGGGGCTGCTGTGGCTGGTTCACTGGTTGCCATTGAGTGTTCAGGCTGCTCTGGGGCAGGCTCTGGGCGGCTTGCTGCATGGCCTGGCGCGGCGTCGGCGCCGCATCGCCTTGCACAACCTGGCGCTGTGCTTTCCTGACTGGCCGCCTGAAAAGCGTGCCGCGGTCGTGCGAGAGCACTTTGGCTGGCTCGGGCGCAGCCTGATCGAGCGAGGCCTCATCTGGTATGCGCCGGCCAGCCGGCTCAAGCGCCTGATTCACGTGGAAGGCGAGGTCGACTTTGCCGAGCGACACCCAGGCCCGGTGATGTGGCTCGTGCCGCATTTCATGGCGCTGGATGTCGCGGGCATGGCGACCCAGTTGTTCCAGAAGCGGCGGGTGGCATCGATCTACCAGCGGCAGAGCAACGAGGTGTTCGACGAGCGGATGCGCACGGGCCGGCTGCGATTTGGCAATGCCGAGATCTTCTCGCGCCACGAAAAGGCCCTGCCGTTGGTGCGGGCGATCAAGCGCGGGGCCGTGTTCTTCAACCTGCCGGACATGGACTTTGGCCGAAAGGACGCGGCATTCGTGCCCTTCTTTGGCGTGCCGGCGGCGACCCTGCTGGCCCCCGCGCGCATGTCCTCCAGCCTGGGTCTGACGGTGCAGCCGGTGATCGCTGAGATGTTGCCCGGCGGCCAGGGCTATCGGGTGCGGTTTCTGCCGCCGTGGAAGGATTTTCCCGGCGCTGACGACGAGGTGCAGGCCACCCGCCGCATCAATGCCTTCATCGAAAGCGAGATCCTGCGGTCGCCTGCCCAGTACCTGTGGGTGCATCGGCGGTTCAAGACGCGTCCGCCGGGCGAGGCCAAGCTGTACTGACAGGCCGCTGACCTGCCGCTGACCGACCGCACGCGCATGGCGCGGCCCACTGCGAGGCGGGACATCGGCCGGCGCAGGGGAATGCGGCCTGACCGGGGCCCGCCTCCCAGCAGGGCCCCGGCGGCCGCTGGAGCAAAGGTGCCGGCCCGGCGGCTTGACGGGCCGCCTGGCCGGCTGCGATGACAGCGCGACGAGCCCAGTGTGCTCCCCGCCCTGGCGGCCTGACACTGTCAGGTCTTACAGGGTGGCCTCGTGCCAGGGCAATCGGTGCCCAAGAGTTCTCGCCCTGCGACCCGCTACGGCGCTCGGCCGGGGGGCTCCGTCGGCGGCTCGCGCATCGGAACACCCGGTGACCCCGGCGCCCTGGTCCTCCGCCCCAGCGCCGATAATCGGCCGATGCGTGTCCGTTTCACCAAGATGCATGGCGCCGGCAACGACTTCGTCGTGCTGGACGCCACCCGCGCGCCGCTCGCCCTGAACACAGCGCAGCTGCGCCACCTCGGAGACCGGCGTTTCGGCGTCGGGGCCGATCAGATCCTCGTCGTGGAGCCTGCCACCCAGGCCGGTGTGGACTTTCGCTACCGCATCTTCAACGGTGCCACCGGTGCCGAAGTCGAACACTGCGGCAATGGGTCGCGCTGCTTCGTCCGCTACGTGCGTGAGCATGGCTTGACCGACCGGGACACCATCCGCGTCGAGACGATGAACAACCTGCTCGAATTGCGCCAGCAGGCCGACGGCCGCGTGACGGTCGACATGAA
The DNA here is from genome assembly GCF_038066555.1 of Ideonella lacteola. Lineage (NCBI taxonomy): Bacteria > Pseudomonadati > Pseudomonadota > Betaproteobacteria > Burkholderiales > Sphaerotilaceae > Ideonella > Ideonella lacteola. Next base: position 160,119 of record NZ_JBBUTG010000010.1, read on the forward strand.
CAGGCCGGTGTTCGAACCGGCGTTGGTGCCGTTCAACACCGAAGGCTTGCAGGCCCGCGAGCAGAACGCGTTTGCCCTCTGGCCACTCGATTTGCCCGATGACCGGCGTGCGCGTCGCCCGGGCACCCGAGAGGTCGAAGTGGCGGTGCTGTCGATGGGCAACCCGCACGCGGTGCTGCGGGTGGAGAACGTCAACGAGGCGCCCGTGGCCGAACTCGGCCCCTTGATCGAGGCGCATCCGCGCTTTCCGCGCAAGGTGAATGTCGGCTTCCTGCAGGTGCTCAGCCGCCAGCAGGTGGCACTGCGGGTGTTCGAGCGTGATGCGGGCGAGACACTGGCCTGTGGCACCGGGGCTTGTGCCGCGGTGGTCGCAGGCATCCGCCTCGGCTGGCTCGACCCGCATGTCGACGTGGACATGCGAGGCGGTCGCCTCACGGTGCAATGGGCCGGCGGGGACGCCAGCGTGCTGATGACCGGCCCGGCCGAAACGGTTTTTGAAGGGGAGATCGAGCTGTGACAGTGACCACCGGTGTACAAGGGATCACCGAGGCGGACATTGCCGCCTACCTGGCCAACACGCCCGGGTTCTTCGAGCGCCAGGCCGAGTTGCTGGCGACCATTCAGCTGGCCAGCCCGCACGGCGGCCGCGCCGTCTCGCTGCAGGAGCGGCAGATGGAGATGCTGCGCGAGCGCATCAAGGGGCTCGAGCGCCGGATCATCGACATGATCCGCGCCGGCCACGACAACGAGGCACTGGTCGGCAAGATGCATCGCTGGACCCGCGCCGTGATGCTGGCGCGAAGCACCATCATGCTGGGCCAGGTGCTCGTCGAAGAGCTGAAGCACGAGTTCATGATCCCGATGGTGGCCTTGCGTCTGTGGGGCGTGGCGCCGTCGCATGCGGGCCTGCCCTGGGCGCAACCGGTCAGTGACGATCTCAAGACCTTTGCCTCCAGTCTGGCGGCACCGTACTGTGGGCTCAACAGCGGGTTCGAAGCCGCCCAATGGCTGGCCACCGATGGCACGCCAGCGCAATCGATCGCCTTGATCCCACTGCGCCTGGGCACAGGCACCAGCGAGTGCTTCGGCCTTCTCGTGCTGGGTTCGCCCGATGCGCTGCGCTTCCAGAGCGACATGGGCACCGAGTTCCTGCAGCACGTGGGCGAGTTGGCCAGCGCCGCCATGGCGCGCGCACTGGCCGATGGCGTCTGAGATGGAGCCCGGGCCAGGCGCGCGCGGCACCACCCGTTCGCGACGCGCCGGCTGCCCATGACGCCTTCGCCACCGATCGACAGCTACCTCACCCACTTGCGCACCGAGCGCCGCGTCGCGGCGCGCACGCTTGCCGTGTACGGCGATGCGCTGAGTCGTCTGCGCACAGGCTTGGAAGGCCTGCACATCGGTCTGGATGCCGTGCAGCCCCACCATGTGCGCACGCTGATGGCCCAGGCGCACGCCGGCGGGCTGTCACCCCGCAGCCTCGCGCTGATGCTCTCGGCCTGGCGCGGCTTCTACCGTTGGTGGGGCTTGCAGGGGGCAGTGAAGCTGAACCCGGTCGACGGCGTGCGCGCCCCCAAGGCGGGTAAGCCCTTGCCCAAGGCGCTGCCGGTGGATCAGGCGGTGGCCCTGGCCGATGAACTGCCCGAGCACACCGACCCTGCGCTGGCCGCGCGCGACCACGCCATCGTCGAGCTGCTCTACGGCAGTGGCCTGCGCGTGGGTGAGCTGGTGGGGCTGGACTGCCAGGCTGGCGACGCTGCCCTGGGTTGGGTGGATCTGGTCGATGGCAGCGCGCAGGTGCGCGGCAAGGGCTCGAAGTGGCGCAACGTGCCCGTCGGTGGGCCGGCGGTGCAAGCCCTGCGGGCCTGGCTGGCGCTGCGGCCCGGCGTGGCCGGTGCAAGTGAGCCGGCGCTATTTGTCAGCCGTCGCGGCACACGGTTGTCCACCAGCCAGGTGCGTACCCGATTGAAGGCCTTGGCCCTGCAGGCTGGCCTGCCCACCTCGGTGCACCCGCACATGCTGCGCCACAGTTTCGCCTCGCACCTGCTGCAGTCCAGCGGTGACCTGCGTGCGGTGCAAGAGCTGCTGGGGCACGCCAACATCAGCACGACGCAGGTCTACACCAAGCTGGACTTCCAGCACCTGGCCAAGGTGTACGACGCCGCCCACCCCCGGGCCAAGCGCAAATAGCGCCGCCCACGCGTGGGGCCGCGGCGCGGGTGTCAGCTCAGTTGGCGGCCGCCGGCTTGTCTTCCACCGAGCGGATCAGCGTGATGCGGCTGCCGTCGCCGTCGGCCGACACGTTCACCATCACGTTTTCGTGGGCCTTCGAGTCGTTGATCGACAATGACATGCCGTTGTCTTCGGACGACGAGTCGAACACCATCTTGCCTTCACCGGCTGTCTTCAGCTTGTCGCGGTACCAGGTGGACACCGTCTTGGTGCTGTCGCTGGAATGCAACTCGATGGACATCATCTCGCCGCCGCCGTTCTTGATGCGCGTGCCACTGTTATCGGATGGCTTGGCGCCCGGGTAGAACGGGATCTTCACATCGGCTTCCGTCAGCTGGGCCGAACCCATCTCCATCTTGAAGGCCTTGCCGTGCTCATCGGTGCCCTCGGCCGTGACGCCACCCTTGGTCAGGTCGACCTTGGCGTTGCCGCCGTTCTGATTGATCTGGGCCTCCATCATCTTCTCGGCGGCCTTCTCTCCGGCGATCTCCGAGACCTTGCCGCAGCCGGTCAGGGCGAGTGCGAGGCCGGCCAAGGCCAGGGCGGTTCGAGAGGCGTTGAGGGTGTGTTTGCGCATGGGTTCCTCCATCTTTGCGTCGATCGGCGCGGATTGTGAGGGTCCACAACGCACCGGCGCCTGGGCCGGTGGACTTGAAACTAGGGGCTGGCCGCGGTGCCGCCATGCCAATGGTTGGCCACCAGCGCGGCCGCTGACAATCTGCACTTTCCTTCACCGGGTCCTTCACCAGAGGACGAGCGCGCAATGGTTGGTCAACTCTCCACCTCCTGGCGTTTCCCTGTTCTGGCCTGCTGGCGGCTCGTCGTGGCGTGCGGCTGGCTGCTGGTTGTGCTCATTGGCGCGACGGCCCTGCCGGCGCGAGCCGCCCATGCGCCGGCACCCACCTTCGAGGTCCGCGCCGTCGATGAAGCCTGGCGCGCCGCCTTGCCCATGGCGCCTGAAGCCGCCACGCGGGCCTACCTTGATCGCCTCTCGCCCCAAGCCCGTGCACGCTCCGATGCCTACTTCGAAGGCGGCTACTGGCTGATCCTGTGGAATGCGCTGCTCGGGCTGGGCATGGCCGCGCTGCTGTTGTGGACACGGCCCTCGGCCGCCGTGCGCGACTGGGCACGCCGCGTGGCGCGTTGGCGCTGGCTCGCCGATGCGCTCTACGGGGCGTTCTACGGCGTGGCCACCTGGGTTTTGTCGCTGCCGCTGACGATCTACGAAGGCTTCGTGCGCGAGCACGCCTACGGCATGGCCACGCAGGACTTTGGCGCCTGGTTCGTCGAGCGCCTGGTCTCGCTCGCGGTGATGACGCTGGTGCTGGCCTTTGCCGTGTCGCTGCTGTATGCAGTGCTGCGCCGCGCGGGCGCGGCCTGGTGGATGTGGGCCACCGGCGTGACTCTGGGGCTGATGACCCTGGGCGTGATGGTGGCCCCGGTGTGGATCGATCCGCTGTTCAACACCTACAAGCCGGTGGAAGACGGGCCGATCAAACGTGCGGTGCTGGCGATGGCGCACGCCAACGGGGTGCCTGCCGACAACGTCTACGAGTTCGACGCGTCGCGGCAGACGACGCGCGTCAGCGCCAATGTGTCGGGCATCGGCAGCACGGCTTCGGTGCGGTTGAACGACAACCTGCTGCGCCGTTCCAGCGACGCTGAGATTCGCGCGGTGATGGGTCATGAGATCGGCCACTACGCGATGAACCACATCACCAAGTCGCTCGTGCAGATGGGCGTGCTCATCCTGTTGGGCTTCGCTCTCGCCGCCTGGGCGATGCGCCGCCTGCTGGATCGATTTGGGCCGCGTTGGCAGATCGCCCCCGGCCCGCAAGGCGTGGCCGATGTGGGCAGCCTGCCTTTGCTCGTCGGGCTGATCGGCCTGTACATGTTCGTGGCCACGCCGGTCACCAACACCATCGTCCGCACGATGGAGGCCGAAGCTGACATGTGGTCACTCAATCTCGCTCGCGAGCCACTGGGCTTGGCTGAAACCATGCTCAAGCTGGCCGAATACCGCAAGACCGAGCCTGGCCCGATTGAGGAAATGGTCTTTTTCGATCATCCCAGTGCCCGCAGCCGTATCCTGATGGCGATGCGCTGGCGCGAGCAGCAACTGCCCTGAGCTCGGCCCCCGAGCCGAGCGGCGCTCCATCCGCCCCGCGTCGCCCTTCTTCTTGTCGTGGTGGTGTCATGAGCGTTTCCAGACCGATGCTGTTCTTTCGTTCAGGGGCCCGTTCATGGCGTGGCACGGCGCTGTGCGCGATGCTGGTGGCTGCGGCTCCGCTGGGCGTGGCCCACGCGCAGTGGGCTCAGGACGGGGCCGTCGCGGCCAAGACCTACGCCAACACCGCCGAAGCGGTGCTCAGCCGCCACAACGCGCAGCAACTGGCGCCACGCTGGCAGATGATGATCGGCCAGTTCTACGCCAGCAGCGCCACCGAGGCCGACGGCCGGTTGTTCACCTGCTCGAACCTGTATGGCTCGTCGGCACTGGCCCCGACGACCGGCGAGTTCCTCTGGAGCCGCTCGAACACCGCCGGAGGCGACTGCGGCAACCCGGCCTTGTCTCAAGGCGTGGCTTACCTGGCCAGCTCGTCTTACACGCCCAGCAACCGCAACCTGCTGACCGCGGTCGATCAGGCGACGGGCCAGGCGCAATGGACAGCCGAGTTGCCGGCCGGCCCGGACTATCTGGGGGTGGGTTTCGGCCCGGCGGTCGATGGCGGCCGGGTGTTCCTGAGCACGGGGCGCGATGCCATCGTCGCGGTCGATGCCAGCAACGGCTCGGTCCTGTGGCAAGCCAGCACCGGCGGCGGCGTGGTGCTGAACAACGATGTCGCCGTGGCGGATGGCCGGGTCTTCGCGAGCACCTGGCACGAGTGCTGTGAAAGTGCCTTGCGCCAGCTGTTCGCGTTTGATGCGGTCTCTGGCGCGCCGCTGTGGGTGGCCGAGGTCGATGGCACCAACATGCAACACGCTGCGATGGCACTCGGCCGTCGCGTCATCGTCGGCAGCGACAGCGGCATCGTTCGCGCATTCGCGGCGCGGGATGGCCGCCTGTTGTGGAGCCGTGCACTGGAAGGCTACCTGTCGGCGCCGCTGGTGGGGCAGGGCGCCCGCGTCTACGCGGTCTCGGGCAACCGCCAGGTGCAGGCGCTCGACGCGGCCACCGGCGAGGTCGTGTGGCGCCGTGCCCTGCCGGGCACCTACCAGGTGGCGTCAAACATGGCCTGGGCCAATGGCGCGCTGTATGTCACCGTGCAAGATTTCAGCGGCGACAAGCGCCTGGCCGTGCTGAACGCCGCCACGGGCCATACCACCGCGGCGGTGCCCCTGTCCATCCGCGGCAGCTTCACCAAGCTCAGCGTCTCCGACGGGCAGGTCTACCTCAGCAGCGAAGGGCAGCTCACGGCGCTCGGGCTCTGAGGCTGCTCATCCGCCTGTCGTGCGCAGCCCCCTTGTCGGTGGTGTGGCGCGTCGAGGTGGACGCAGAGACCGCGTCCGCGTGGGTCAGAGCTTCACGCGATTCAGCGTCAAGACGAACGATTGCCCTTTCCCGTCCGTACCCGTCCATCGCTGAGTGACGGTGACCGTGTCCGGCGCCACCCTTTCCCAGCAGAAGGAACTCGGTGCGTTGACAGGCTCAAAGCACGCCTTTGATGCGCTCAACGACGTGGCCTTCCAGGTGAACTGACCCCACGTCGACGTGATCACGCCGTCTCTGAGGGCCACGGTGCTTTCATCCGTGGCCTTGTTGAAGGCGGAGTCCGCATGGCGGATGGAGCGAAGCACCGTGGGCTCGGCCAGCACGTACTCATCAAAGAAATCCTTCCCATCGGGGCCCACGCCTTTCCAGCGACCTTCAAGAAACTTGATCTGAGAGAAACTGGATTCGTCGAACATGGGGGTCCCGGCTGAGAGGTTGAAACTGGCGGCCATGCAGAAGAGGGCTACCGTCGTCCTGAGGAAGGGTGTGGGGCCAAGATGCATGTCGGGTGACGCCCAATGTTCCAAGAAAAGGAGGGGTTGGGCGCCTGGCGGCCACATGCCCCCTTGCTGCATGACATGCGCGGCGAGACCCAACGAGAGCGCCGACTTTGCCTGTGCACGAGCGTTCAGGCAATACCTGCGCCCATCCCGTCAAGCCAGGAGGCGCCGCGCGCCGACCCAAGGGCCGTGTCACCTGACGCCGGGGCTTCGCCTCACTGCGGGTAGGTGTTCGCGCAGGTGAAGTCCGTCTGTGCCTTCTTGAACTGAGCGTCCCACTCGCTCGACCAGCCGAAGGCCTCCGTGGCCTGGGCCTTGAGGTTGTACTTGGCCGCTCCGCTCCAGAAGTGGACGAACTCGCCCCAATTCAGATCACGCGCGTACGAGTTGCCGTTCTTCGTGAAGCACTGCGACAACAGGCTGAAGTAGTTGTTCAGTGTCCCGGTGCCGCCGTGCCGCTTGTAGATCGGGTAGAACCAATCGCGAAACCAGTAAGTGTTGGCACGCGGGAAGTCGTCGTGCTGCGCGAGGACCTGGTTCCTCCAGCGCTTGGCCTCGTCGCCCATCTGCAGCCCCTTGTAGACGTCGTAGATGAAGATCTCGGCCCACTTGCTGTCGCGCCAAATCGAGAACGCCGGCGACCCGTGCACCCCCTTCGAGGCGCCCTCGACGATGTGCGCGACTTCGTGCGTCACGATATCCAAGTCGCCGCCGGTGCCTGAGATCCAAGGCCCGGCGCCCACGTCGATGACGTTGCGGAAGTCGTGGCTCGAATCGAAGTACGTGGACGGATGGCCGCCGCTGTATTTGCCGGTGTGAAAAACAGCGAACAGGCGCTTGTCGTTGCCGAAGGCTCCGTAGTTCTTTTTTGTGTAGCGCCAGACGTCGCTTAGGTAGCCGTTCATCCAGGTGATCGAGTCATCGACATCGTCGTCGAAATAGACGGCAACGTTCGGGTCGTAAAACACGCGTGTCAGATTCTGGTTGTGCTCGAACCAGTGCTCTTGCCAGCGCGTCGGGGGAGCGTCTGCCGCCACCGCGGCAGCAGAGAAGACCGAGCCGGCGACCAGGGAGAGCGTCAGCAGTGTTTGATGGATCATCGTGTCACGGCAAAAAAGGTTCAGGACCAGCAAAGGGTGAAAGCGCTTTCTGAGCGCGCGTCGGAGCGTACCGATGGTCCTGCTCGGCGTGGGTCTCCAGATGTCCAGCGTTGTATCGCCTGGTTTGTTTGACCCGATTCACTCCAGTTCGACCACGGGCTTCTCTCGTGGTGGTGGTGCGTCTTTACCGCAGCGGGTCAGTGGTCGCCCTCAGGTTCCATTCCTGTCCGTCTGCACCGCTGTGTCGGCGTCCGCCTGCTTCGCTCGCACCTGTTCGGTACGGCGGCGCCACCGACAGAGTTCAGCGTTGAGCGCAGACAGTTCCAGTCTCTGCGCAGTCCGACAGCAGGTCTGCCTGGGGTGAGAAAACGACGGCCGGGGCTGCAACTCGTCCGCCCGATCTGCATCCTGTCGCACCGCGGCAGACAGGCCGCCGCGTCTTCCCTACAGTGTTCTACATCAGTAACACACCTGCCGTCCTCTTCGGGGCGGTGGGTTCAGCCACAAGGGGAAGGCGATGCCAACCTGGGATGACCGCCAGCCGATTTACCGGCAACTGGCCGACCGCCTGGCCGGTGCGCTGCTCGACGGGCACCCGCCCGAAGGCGAGCCGATGCCATCGGTGCGGGTGCTGGCGGCGCAGTACATGCTCAACCCGCTGACGGTGGGGCGGGCGCTGCAGGCGCTCACCGACGACGGCCTGCTCGACAGCCGGCGCGGGCTGGGCCTGTTTGTCCGGGCAGGCGCACGCGACAAGCTGCGGGCTCTGGAGCGGCAGCGGTTCCTGGAGCAGGAGTGGCCAGCACTCCGCACCAAGCTGCGCCGCCTGGGCCTGCAGATGGATGAACTGAGCTGGGAAGAGGCCTGACGCCTGAGGGGGACAACGATGAACCAGACCCAAGACACACTGATCCGCGCCGAGAACCTCTCGCTGAACTACGGCAAGAAGCGCGCGCTGGACAACCTGAACTTCAGCATCGGCAAGGGCCGCGTGGTCGGCCTGCTGGGCCACAACGGTGCCGGCAAGACCACGCTGATGAAGGCGCTCGTCGGCGTGCAGGCGCACGAGGGGCGGCTGGACGTGCTGGGCTTCGAGCCCCAGCGCGACCGCGTCAAACTGCTGGAGCAGGTGACCTACATCCCCGATGTGGCCATCCTGCCGCGCTGGGCCCGCGTGGAGCAATTGGTCGAGCTGATGAGCGGCCTGCATCCGAAGTTTTCGGCCGACCGCGCCCGCGAGCTGCTGCGCCGCACCAGTGTGAAGCTCACCGACAAGGTCAAGGCCTTGTCCAAGGGCATGGTGGCGCAAACGCACCTGGCGCTGATCGCAGCCGTGGATGCGAAGGTGATGATCCTGGACGAGCCGACGCTGGGCCTGGACGTGCTCAGCCGCAAGTCGTTCTACGAGATGCTGATCGACGAGTGGTGCGACGGCGAGCGCAGCGTGCTGATCTCGACCCACCAGGTCGAAGAGATCGAAGGGCTGCTGTCGGACGTGATGATGCTCAACGAGGGCAAGCTGGTGCTCAACATCCCGCTCGACCAGATCGACGACCGTTTCGTGGCGCTCAAGCACGATCCGCAGGCCGCCGAGGCGATCGCCGCCGCCCACCCCATCCTGCGCTATCGCCAGCAGGGCGAAGCGGCAGCGCTGTTCGATGGTGCGCCGCCGGCCCATGTGGCTTCGCTCGGGCAGCGCATGCGCCCGAGCCTGGTCGACCTGTTCGTCGCGCTCACCCGCGCACCCGAAATCAACCCGCAGCAGCGCTGAACAAGAGGAGCGGTTCGATGCAAACCTTCAAGACCCTGTTGCTGCGAGAGTGGATGCAGCATCGTTTCGGCTGGCTGTTGCTGGCCGGTATCCCGATGGCCATCATGCTGCCGCTGTTGAGCGTCGGCTCCATCCAGGTCGGCGAAAACGGGCACCTGCCGCCGCCGCTGGTGATCGCGGTCACCTTCGCGGCGGGCTATCTCGCATTCCTGATGGTGCTGATCGGCGGCTCAGTGGCCATCCAGGCCCCGGGCTTGGCGCGTCGCGATCGGCAAGACCGGTCAATCGAGTTCTGGCTCTCGCTGCCCACCAGCCATTCCGCCAGTGTCGGCGCCACCGTGCTGATGAATGTGTGGCTGCTGCCTTTGGTGGCCTTCGGCATCTCGGCCGTTGGCGCGGTCATCTGTGCGCTGATCGCGGTGCTGCGCGTTCATGGCGCAGACGGCCTGCTGCAGATGTCGTGGGGCACGCTGGCGTCGTTGCTGCTGATGGGTGTGGCGCGCCTGGGGCTGGGGATGGTGCTGGGCACCCTGTGGCTGTCCCCCTTCATCCTGGCGGCCATGGCCTTGTCGGCCTGGCTCAAGCGTTGGGGTGTGGCGGTGGGCGCCGGGGTGCTGCTCATCGGCAGCCAGGTGCTGGACAAGGTCTACCACCAGCCCTGGCTGATCGAGCAGCTTGCGCAGCAGATGGAGCATGCCGGCTGGGCTTTGCTGCCGACGATGCAGGGCCGGCAGGACTTCGATCTGGACAAGAGTGGTTCGGTGTCGCAGTTGTTGGGCGACATGGGCCACTGGATAGCGCAGGACACCCTGCTCGCCCTGGGCGATCTGGCCACCCCACGGTTCCTCGTCACGCTGGTTTTGGCGGCCTCGTTCTTCGGCTTGATGGTGTTGCGCCGGGCCCGTCCATAGCCAACCTCCGGCCCGCTGATCAGCGGGCCGCGAACGCAGCGCGCGGTCAGGGGGCCCCGCCGAAACGCCGATCGGATTGCTTGCGGAATTCGGTCGGCGTCATGCCCTTGATCTCGAGGAAGCGCCGGTTGAAGTTGGCCACGTTGTTGAAGCCGACTTCGTAGCAGATGTGGGTGACCAACCGGTCCGAATCCATCAGCAGCTGGCAAGCCCGCTGCACCCGCACGCGGTTGACGAAATCGGTGAAGGTGTTGCCCGTCGCGCGGCGAAAGAAGCGCGAGAACCGGCTCTCGCTCATCGCCAGGCTGGCGGCGATTTCCGAGGCCACCAGCGGCTGGGACACATCAGCCATGATGCGCTGCACCACCGCGTTGATCTGGTCGAGTTGCTGGTCGTCGTCGGCCGATTGCATCTGCACGCTCGACAGCAGCCGATAGTCGGTGCACTGCGCCATGTCGGCCAGCAGCGTCGTGAAGGCGGCCAGCCGCTTCAGGCCCCGGCTTTGGCGGATGGCGTGCCACTGTCGCTCGGCGGAGTCGCCCAGGCCGAAGAACTCGATGCCGTGGCGCGCTCGCTCCAGCATCGGCAGCACCTCGGCCAGCTCTGGCCATTGCTCGGCGGCGTGTGCGATCGGGCCGTGGGCGAACTGGATCACCAGGTCGCGCAGCGGCACGCCTTGCTCGGGTACGTCGGTCGACACCCAGTTGTGCGGCAGCCGCGGGCCGCAGAGCACCAGGTGGCCCGGCTGGAATGGCCCGATCCAGTCGCCCACGAAGGCCTTGCCCGAGGTGGCGGTGATCAGGTGCAGCTCGTACTCGTCGTGGTGGTGCCAGCGGGCCAGCGGCGTCGGAAAGCCATGGGCCAGGCAGCGGATGAACCCCACGTCTTCCGGCGCCTCGTAACCCAGCGCCGGGCTGCGGGCGAAGTCTCGCTCCAGCTCGGGCTGCCGTTGGCGTGGAAGGTGGCGTGCAGTCATGTGAAGAGATGGTGCCACGCGAGAGACTGAATCCGTCAGCTCATCACCGAGCCGCCGTCGACATTCAGCGTCTGCGCGGTGATGTAGGCTGACTCGTCGCTGGCCAGGAACACGGCGGCACCCGTCAGGTCGTGCGGCCGGCCCATGCGGCCCAGCGGCACCGCCTCGCCGACCCGCCGCTTCTTCTCGCCCAGCGGCAATTGCTCGTAGCGGGCGAACAGCGCATCCACGTGGCCCCACATCGGGGTGTCGATCACGCCGGGGGCGATGGCGTTCACGCGGATGCCGTGGGGCGCCATCGCCAGCGCGGCGCTCTGCGTGTAGCTGATCACCGCCGCCTTGGTGGCGCAGTAGTGCGAGACCAGGGCTTCACCACGGCGACCCGCCTGTGAGCTGAGGTTGATCACGCTGCCGCTGCGCTGCGCCGCGACCATCCGAGCCAGCACCTTCTGCATCACGAAGAACATCGCCTTCACGTTGACCGCGAAGAGGCGATCGAACATGGCCTCGTCGCTGTCGAGCAGCGGCGCCATGTCGAAGATGGCCGCGTTGTTGAACAGCACGTCGACGATGCCGTTCTGCGCCTCCGCCAGCGCCAGCAGCGCGTCCACCTCGCCGGGGCGGGTCACATCGGCGCTGCAATAGTGCAGGCGGCCGCCGGTGGCCTCGTTCATCGCTTGAAAGGCCGGTGACGGCTCGGCAGGCAGGTCGACCACCGTGCAACGTGCCCCTTCGCGCGCGAAGGCTTCCGCCACCGCCATGCCGATGCCGCCACCGGCGCCCGTCAGCAGCGCGTGTCGTTCGTGAAGGCGTGGGTTCATGAGGCTTGGTTGATGAAGGCGGCCACACGGGCGCTGGCCTGGCGCAATGCGGCCACCAGCCGCGCATCGCCGGCCTGCGCTCCCCACAGCACGGGCAACGCCGCCAGCGCACTCACCGGATCGTCGGCGTCACACACGGCCGCGGCCACCGACGGGTCCATGGCCTGGTCCTGGTAGTCGTAGGGCAGGGCACCGCGCCGCCAGCGTTGCAGAAAGGCGAGGAACAGCGCCGGCAGCATCGCCACGCTGTCGATCGATTCACCCCGTGCCAGTCGCTCGCGCACGGTGGGGGCGATGAAACCGGGGATCTTCGAGAACCCGTCCATCGCGACACGCTGGTTGGTGTCGCGTATCGCCGCGTTGGCGAATCGGTCGAGCACCGTGTCGCGGTAGTTGGCCAGGTCGAGCGGGCTTGGCGAGAGCACCGGGATGGCATCGTCGGTCGCGTAGGCGAAGGCCATCTGGCGGATGGCGGCGTCGCGCGTGCCCTCGTGGATGTAGTCGTAGCCGCGCAGCGTGCCCGCCCAGGCGATGCAGCTGTGCGTGGCGTTGAGCAGCCGGATCTTGGCCTCTTCATAGGGCGCCACCGAGTCCACCATCTCGACACCCACCGCCTCCCAGGCGGGCCGGCCGGCAGCGAACCGATCTTCGATCACCCACTGGATGAACTGCTCGCCCATCAGGGCTGCCGGGTCGTCCACGCCGGTGGCGGCGAGCACGCGCTGCCGCACGGCGTCGGTGGGCCGCGGGGTGATGCGGTCGACCATCGCGTTCGGGCTGGTCGTGTGGGTCTCGACCCACGCTCTCAGCGCCGCGTCGCCCAGCCGATCGATGAACTGCAGCAGGCCGCTGCGCGAGCGATCGCCGTTGTGCCGCAGGTTGTCGCAGTTCAGCAGCGTGACCGGGCCGCTGCCGCGCCGCATGCGCTCTCGCAGCATCGCCGTGAGTGCGCCGTAGATGGTGCCGCCGGGTCGTTGTTGCTGTGCCGCGGCCACGTCAGCCGACAGGTCGGGGAAGCTGAAATCCAGCTCGTTGCGGGCATCGAGGTAGTAGCCCGCCTCGGTGACGGTGAACGAAATGATGCGGGTGTTGGGCTGGGCTGCCGCCTCGATCAGGCCCGACAATGAAGGCTCGAACGGGTACACCCGGCGGATCGAGGTGATGCGCTCATAGCGCACCTGGCCATCGGGCGCCACGGTCTCCAGCATGTAGGCGCCGCCTTGGTGGCGCAGCGCTTCGATCACGTCGGGCATGTCGTCGCGCAGATGGCCGCCTTCCAGCGCCCAGCCGAGATCACCTGTTTGCTGAAGCGCATGCAGGTACACCGCCTGGTGGGCCCGGTGGAACGAGCCCAGCCCGAGGTGCAGCATCACGAAGGGGGCTTGGTTCATGCGGCCACCTTCACGGGGGCTGCCGCACCATGGCGGGTGACGCGCCCTTGCGCATCAAAGAGGTGGGCGGCGTCGGCATCGATGGCCACGCCCACCGTCTGCCCCACCTGCAAGAGCGTTCGTGTGGCCTGGCGGGAGACGAGCTGGGCCCCTCCTTCGGTGCTGAGGTAGATCAACGTCTCGGCCCCCAGCGCTTCCAGCAACTCGACGCGGCCGTTGAACGGCCCTTGGCCCGCGGGCACGATGGTCACGCTTTCGGGGCGCAGGCCCACGAATCCGGCCGGTGGCACCGGCAGGCCGCACACGTCTTCGAGCTGCGGCACCTGCGACGCGGGCACCACATTCATCTGCGGCGTGCCGATGAATTGCGCCACGAACTGGTTCGCGGGCTTGTCGTACAGCTCCAGCGGTGTGCCCACCTGCTCGATGCGGCCGTCGCGCAGCACCACCACGCGGTCGGCCAGGGTCATGGCCTCGACCTGGTCGTGCGTCACATAGATGGTGGTGGCGCCCAGCTCACGGTGCAGCCGTGCGATTTCGACACGTGTCTGCCCACGCAGCGCCGCATCCAGGTTGGAGAGTGGCTCGTCGAAGAGAAACACCTTCGGCGAACGCACGATCGCCCGGCCGATGGCAACCCGCTGTCGCTGACCGCCCGAGAGTTCTTTGGGTGTGCGTTGCAGGTAAGGGGTGAGGTTCAGGATACGCGCCGCGCGCTCGACCTTGTCGCGGATCACGGCGGGATCCGCCTTCGCCAGCTTGAGCGCAAAGCTCATGTTCTCGAACACGCTCATGTGCGGGTACAGCGCATAGCTTTGGAACACCATCGCCAGGTCGCGTTTGGACGAGGGGGCATCGGTGATGTCGCGTCCGTCGAGCATCAGGCTGCCATCGGTGATCGTCTCCAGCCCGGCGATCAGGCGCAGCAGCGTCGATTTGCCGCAGCCCGAGGGGCCGACGAAGACGATGAATTCGCCCTGCTGGATCGCGAGATCGATGCCGCGGATGGTGTGCACCGGGCCGAAGTGCTTCTGGATGCCCTTCAGTTCGAGGTAGGCCATGTGGAGATCCTTGATGTCACTTGACGGCGCCGAAGGTCAGGCCCTGCACCAGCTGCTTCTGGCTGAACCAGCCGAAGACGACGATCGGGGCGATCGCCAGCAGTGAGGCGGCCGACAACTTGGCCCAGAACAGCCCCTCGGGGCTGGAGTACGAGGCGATCAGCGTGGCCAGCGTGCCGGCATTGCTGGAGCTGAGGTTGAGCGACCAGAAGGCCTCGTTCCACGACAGCACCAGGCACAACAGGCCGGTGGATGCGAGGCCGCCCATGCCCAGCGGCAGCAGCACCAATCGGGCCTCCTGCCAGAGCGTGGCGCCGTCCATGCGCGCGGCTTCGAGGATCTCCGACGGGATGTCCTTGAAGTGCGAATACAGCATCCACACCATGATCGGCAGGTTGCTCATCGTGAAGACGATGATCAGGCTGAGGTGGGTGTCCAGCAGCGAGGCCTTCTGGGCCAGCACGTAGATGGGCACCAGGGCGCCCACCGCAGGCATCATCTTGGTCGAGAGCATCCACATCAGGATGTCGCGGGTGCGCGGGCTGCGAAAGAACGCCATCGAGTAGGCGGCGGGCGCCGCGATGGCCAGGCCCAGCAATGTCGAGATCACGCTGGTGATCACCGAGTTCTTCGCGTACAGCAGGTAGTCGCTGCGCTCGTTCACGGTGGTGAAGTTCTCCAGCGTCGGCTCGAAAACCAGCAGCGGCGGCACATGGATGGCCTGCATCTCGGTCTTGAAGGCGGTCAACACCAGCCAGCCCAGCGGGAAGAAGAGCAACAGCGTCACCAGCCAGGCCGCGATCGTTCGCAGCACCAGCGCGGTGGGAAAAGGCGTCGGTCGTGCCATGGCGTGCGCTCCCTCAGTCCAGGTTCTTGCCGATCAGGCGGATGAGGAAGATGGCGGCCACGTTGGCCAGCAGCACCGCGAACAGGGCACCGGCCGAAGCCACCCCCGCATCGAAGCTCATCAGCGCCTGCTTGTAGATCAGGAACGCGACGTTCGTGCTCGCGTCTCCCGGGCCGCCGCCGGTGGTGGTGTAGATCTCGGCGAACACCGAGATCAGGAAGATCATCTCGATCATGATCACCACGGCCATCGATCGCGCCAGGTGCGGCAGCACCATGTAGCGAAGCTGCTGCAGGTAGGTGGCGCCGTCCATGCGAGCCGCCTCCAGTTGCTCTCGGTTGAGCGATTGCAGCGCCGTCATGAAGATCAGCGTCGCGAATGGCAACCACTGCCAGCTGATCATGATGATCACGCTCAGCAGCGGCCACTGGGTGAGCCAGTCCACTGGCTCGGCGCCAAAGAACTTCCAGACCTGCGCGAGCACGCCGTAGATCGGGTTCATCATCATGTGCTTCCACAGCAGCGCGTTCACCGTGGGCATCACAAAGAACGGCGAGATGAGCAGCACGCGCACGAGGCCGCGGCCCGGGAAGGGCGCGTCGATCAGCAGCGCCAGGCCGGTGCCCAGCACCACGGTGATCACGATCACGCTGCCCAACAACCACAGCGTGTTCAACACGGAGGCGGTGAACGACGGATCGGTGACGAAGAATTCGAAGTTCTGCAGCCCGATGAAGCCCGTGGCCTCAGGTTGCATCAGGTTGAAGCGGATGACGCTGAAGTACAGCGTCATCGCCAGCGGCACGATCATCCACAAGAACAAGGTGGCGACCGCGGGCGCCATCAAGGCGCGGGGCAGCAATCGGTTCATCGGGGCACTCCCCCGTCCCGAGGCGGCGCGTGCCGCCGCGGGACGGGTGTCATTCACAGGGGCAGTGGCGGGCGGCGGAAGGCCGCCGCCCCGGGCCTCACTTGTAGTACCCCGCCTTGCGCATTTCGCGATCGGCCGCCACTTGCGAGGCCTTCAGCGCCTCATCCACCGTGGCCTTGCCCGCCAGCGCCGCGCTCATCTGCTGGCCCACCGCGATGCCGATCGAGGCGAACTCAGGGATGGCAGCGAACTGCACGCCGACATACGGGCTCTTGGGCAGCGTGGCGTCGTTCGGGTTGGCCGACAGCATCGCGCGCTGCTCGGCCGCCGCGAACTTCGCGGCCTGGCGGAATTCGCGCGTCAGGTAGGTCGACTTGCGGGTGCCCGTCGGCACGGCGGCCCAGCCTTCTTCCTTGGCGACTAGCTTGATGTAGTCCTTCGAGGTCGCCCAGTTGATGAACTTCTGCGCCGCGTCCGGGTTCTTCGCGCTGTTCGGGATGGCCAGTGCCCAGGCCCACAGCCAGTTCGCACCCTTGTCGGTCACGGCCGACGGGGCCTGCACAAAGTCCACCTTGTCGGCGACCTTGCTCTGCTTCGGGTCGCTCACGAATGAGGCCGCGATGGAGGCGTCCACCCACATGCCGCACTTGCCTTCGTTGTACAGCGCCAGGATTTCATTGAAGCTGTTGGCCGAGGATCCAGGCGGCCCGTACTTCTTCAGCATGTCCACGTACAGGGTGACGGCATCCTTCCAGGCCTTGGACTCCAACTGCGGCTTCCAGCTCAGGTCGAACCATTGGCCGCCGAAGGCATTGACCATCGTCGTGATGAAGGCCATGTTGTCGCCCCAGCCCGGCTTGCCGCGCAGGCAGATGCCGTAGACGCCGTTGGCCGGGTCGTGCATCTTGGCGGCGGCGTCGCGCACCTGGTCCCAGGTGGGGCGGTCGGCGAACTTGATGCCGGCCTTGGTGGCGAGGTCGGTGCGGTACATCAGCATCGAGCTTTCGCCGTAGAAGGGGGCGGCGTAGAGCTTGCCGTCGACCGACAAGCCGTTGCGGATGGCCGGCAGCACGTCGTCCACGTCGTAGGCCGCATCGGGCTTCAGCTCTTTCAGCCAGCCCTTCTTGCCCCAGATCGGCGTTTCGTACATGCCGATGGTCATCACATCGAATTGGCCGCCCTTGGTGGCGATGTCGGTGGTCACGCGCTGGCGCAGCACGCCCTCTTCGAGCACCACCCACTTCAGCTTGATGTCGGGGTTGGCCGCCTCGAAGTTCTTGCCGAGCTTCTGCATCTCGATCATGTGCCCGTTGTTCACGGTGGCAACGACCAGCTCGGTGGCAGCGTGGGCTCCGAGGCCGGCCAGGCCCAGGACGGCGGCCGCGCAGGCGGCCCGGATGGCGTGGATCTTCATCGGTTGTCTCCTTGGTCTTTGAGGCGGTGCCGCGCCGGACGCTAAGGCGCTGGCGAGGGCCTCATCTTGCGATGACCGCCCATGCGGTATTGATACCCGGGTGGTTTCAACTGGTACTCGGTTGCACAGGTTGTTCCTGGTTTTCCCCAGTTCAGTAGAAATTCGTACAGGTGTCGATCGGCTGTTGCGGTGGCCGATGCGGGCGCCGGGTCGCGTCGCGCGACAATCCGGCCCATGAAAGTGATCCGCCTTCGTGAGGGCAAAGAACGTTCGATGCTGCGCCGCCACCCCTGGGTGTTTGCCGGCAGCATCGCCAAGGGCCAGGCCGATGCCGGCGAGACCGTGCGTGTCGAAAGCCACGAGGGCAAGTTCCTCGCGTGGGCGGCCTACAGCCCCAGCTCCCAGATCCGCGTGCGCGCCTGGACCTTCGACGAGAACGAGCGTGTCGACCATGCATTCTTCAAGCGCCGCATCGGTGCGGCGGTGGCGTTGCGGCAGCGCATGGCCGTGGAGAGTGATGGCGTGCGGCTGATCCACGGCGAGGCCGATGGCCTGCCCGGCCTGGTGGTCGACCGCTATGGCGATCTGCTGAGCGCGCAGTTCCTATCCGCCGGCACCGAGCGGTTCAAGAGCACGATCGCCGACGTGCTGCTGCAGATCACCGGCTGCACCCGGCTGTACGAGCGCTCCGACTCGGGCGTGCGCCAGCTCGAAGGGCTTCCGGCCGTGACCGGCTGGTTGCGTGGCGAGGGCGCGACCGAGGTCACCATCCGCGAGCATGGCTGGCAGCTGACGCTCGACGTCCACGAGGGCCACAAGACCGGCTTCTACCTCGACCAGCGCGACAACCGCGCGCGCCTGGCCGACTGGGTGCGCCGCTTCGGCTGCAAGCGCGTGCTCAACTGCTACAGCTACACCGGCGGCTTCAGCGTCGCTTCGCTCGCGGGCGGGGCCGAGCAGGTGGTCAGTGTCGATTCCTCGGCCCCGGCACTGGCCCGGGCCACCGCCCATGTGGCGCTCAATGGGCACGACCCCGCGCGCCACCAGGCCCTGGACGCGGATGTGAATGGCTACCTGCGCGAGGCATTGAAAAACGGCGAGCGTTTCGACGCCATCGTGCTCGACCCGCCCAAGTTCGCCCCCACGGCGGCTCACGCCGAGCGAGCCGCGCGGGCTTACAAGGACATCAACCGACTGGGCCTGAAGCTCCTGGCGCCGGGCGGCTTGCTGCTCACCTTCAGCTGCTCGGGCGGCGTGGGGGCGGAGTTGTTCCACAAGATCGTCGCCGGCGCGGCCATGGATGCCGGTGTGGATGGCGCCATCCTCGCGCGCCTGGAGGGCGCGCCGGACCATCCCACCACCTTGATGTTCCCCGAGGGCGAGTACCTCAAGGGCCTGGCCATCCTCAAGCAATAGCCCCGGCGGCGCGCCGCCCGCTGCTGGCGGCGTGTGCGCGCCCCGACCAGCGGAGAACACCGGGAAAAAGGCCGGGCAGCGGATGCTGCCCGGCCTGGACCTCTTCGGGTCACTTCCTCTCCTGCTTCTCTCTCCCTCTCACGACAGCGTCACATCCAGTTCAGGAACATGGGGTGGCCTCGGTGCGCCATCTCAGCGAAGGCTGACCGTGCTGCGCTTCCAGCCGGCATCCTGGTAGCGCTGAAAGGCGGCCAGGATCTGCGGCGTGCTGGCGAACTTGTCGGTGGTCAGCGTCGGCAGGCGGGCCACCTCGAAGCGGCGGCTCCAGCGGCCGTCGGTGCGTGATTCGCGGGCCAGCAGCAGCTTGGGCTCGGTGCCCGGCGCGAAGCCGGCGTACTCGACGTAGCCCGCGTCCGCGCCCATCGGGTTGCCCGGCGCGGGCGGCAGCACATCGATCGTCCAACCGCTGTCGGTGGCGCTGGCTTCGGCACCTGCCTTGCGCAGCACCCACAGCTCGCGCCAGGTGGCCAGCGGCTGCACCGCCAACGTCAGTGTCGTGGCCCCAGGGTCGGCCGTGGCGGAGTTCAGCCACACCACGCCCCAGGTGCAGCGGCGCAGCAGCGGCTTCTTCGCGTCGTGCTGGGCATCCACCAGCAGCAGGCAGGTCTCGCCGGGCTCGCCGGCCTGGGTGATCAAGGTCGGGCGGCGGCTCAGGTCCGGCACGGCGTTGGCGGCCGGCATGGCCGCCCAGCGTGAGGCACCCACACGGATCGCCGCGTCGTTGTATTCGGCCTGGTCTTCCTCGGCCAATTCGGTGTTGCGCACGGCGGCCAATTCGTCGACGGCACGTTGTCCTGCGGCCTGCGCGCTGTCGCCCCGGCGGGCCTGGGCAAAGGCGAGCGCCGACCAGACACCTGCGCGGCGCAGGCGCAGCTTGTTCTTCGTCCACTCGGGCAGTGCGGCGACGCTGCTGCTCGACAGCTTGTCCAGCAGGTCGGCGCGCCAGCGGTCATGGGCTTCGCGCTCGGTGGGTTTCAGCGCCGGGTCGACGCAATCGTGTCGCGTCAGGCTCAGCACCGCGCGGGCCTGCTGCTCCGGCGTCGATTGCGGCATGGCGAGCACGCGGCGGAAGGCGTCGCCGTCGTAGCACAGCTGCACCGCGCCCTCCCGTTCGAAGGTGGACCAGCGCACGCCGTAGGCGCCCACGCTGTCCAGATGGGCCGAGATCGTGGCATTGAGTGTGGCGCTGCGCGAGGTGGCGCGGCGGGCCAGCCGCTCGGCCATGGTGCCGATGGCGTCGAACGCCTCGGGCCCGATGTCGCGCGCTGGCGCGGCCTTGAGGTAGGCCGCGGCGTAGGCGATGCCCAGCGACTCGGCGCCCGGGGTGTCCTTCACGAAGCGCAACACCGCCAGCAGCTCGGGCGCATCGGCCTCCTTCGCGTCGGTACCTCGCACCTGCGTCGCCTTCACATAGCCGCCCCGTTCGCGCTTGTGGTCCCAGACCTGCAGGTAGCCCAGGCGCTCGCCGCGCACTTCGAGCGCGTCGCCGGGCCACAGCTGGGCCTGGGCGGGGGCGCCGTCGCTGGGGGCGGCGCGCAGCGGTGTGGCGTCCTGCGTCACGAGCGCGAGGCTCGACAGGGCGGCAACGGCGGCAGTGGTGATCATCGTCAGTTCCTGGTGTGGTGGGGCGAGAGCGGGGTGGTCACTGTTCCTGCGAGGCTTCGGCGTCCTGCATGCCGTTCGTCTGCGGCGGCAGGCTGGCCTTGGCCTGGGTGCCCAACAGCGTCGAGCCGATGAAGCCACCGTCGGCCGGCGGGGGCGCGATGATCACTTGCACCTTGTCCGACAGCTTGTCGGCCAGGGTCTTCTGGATCAGCAGCGGGTGCCGGGTGATCAACGCACCTTCGCGGGCCATCTGCTCGCTGTTGGCCTGGCCCACCTTCTGCATGCGATAGGCCTCGGCATCGGCCAGCTTCTGACGCGAATCGGCTTCGCCCTGGGCTTCGATGCGGCGGGCCTGCGCCGAAGCTTCAGCCGCCTTCACCCGCGCCTGCTTTTCGGCCTCGGCCTCGAGCTGGCGCTGCTCGATCTGCTTTTGCTTGAAGGGCAGCACATGTTTCATCGCCTCCTCCTGTGCCCGGGCGGCGATCACCTGCTCTTTGGCAGCGGCTTCGGCCTGCTTTTCACGGCGCACACCTTCCGCCTGGGCTTCCAGTGCGGTCTGCTCGACTTGCTTTTCCTTCAGCGCGAGCGTGTAGCGCATCTTCTCGGCGGCAAGCTCTTCGGCCAGCAGGCGATCCATGCCGCGGCGGTAGTCTTCCGGCAGGTCCACCTTGCCGAGCGTGATGCCCTTGAGCAGCACGCCGTCGGCGGCCAAGCGCGGCTTCAGCTCGGTTTCGATGGCCTGCTGCAACTCGGCGCGCTTGCTGGAGAAGATCTCGCGCACCGTGTAGCGCGCCATCACCTTGTAGATGACCCCGTTGATGGCCGGTTGCACCACATCGCTGCCCAGGTCGTTGGGCAGGTTGGCGGCCATCGACGCCACGCGGGTCGGGTCCAGCGCGTAGCGCACCGACAGGTCCACACCGAGCGACAGGCCCTCGACCGACTGGAAAGGCGATTCGCCATCGGCACGCAGGCTGCCTTGCGGCCGGTAGACCTGGTCACGCAGCGGCAGGGTGCGCAAGGTGTGCAGGCCCGGCAGCACGATGGCGCTGCCCTCGTGAAGCTCGGTGGTGCTGCCGGTCAGCCGGTTGGAGCGCACGCCGACGTCGCCATGCTCGATGCTGGCCAGCGGCGGGTTCTGCCACAACACGTAGGCCGAGCCAACCGCCGCGGCGGCCACCAGCAACACCACCCGCGACGAGTGCAGGGTGCGAACGCCCTGGCTGGCACTGCGGCGGGCGACGATGCCAGTGGCTCGGGCCATGCGGGTGAGGCGCGCCGTCCAGCCCGAGTTGGGCGTAGGGGCAGCGGTGTCAGCGGCCGGTTGGTCTTCGCGTGAAGTGGTGTCGTCTTGCATGGTGTCCTCGGTGTCTCGGTGTCCCGGTGGTGGGGTGGCGCCCCGTCGTCTGGGGCATGGCGCTCATTCTTCGAAACCACCGCAGAGCAAGCGAGAGCGGCGCGCACCCAGTTCGCACCGGGCCGTGAAGGGCTGCGGGGCATCGCGGAAGAAACCTTCACGCCGGCCGGGTAGACGCCTCGGGATAATCCCCACCAGCAGTTCAACCGGAGTGACCCATGGTGAAAGTGGCGGTGATCGAAGACGACCAGCCGACCAGCCAGCAGCTGTGCGGCTGGATCGCCGCGGCGCGACCCGGCATCCAGATCGACACCTGGTTCACCCGCGACGATGCCGAGGCCGCGCTGGCCCGCGAGCGTTACGACCTGGTGGTGCTGGACATCGAGCTGGGCCGCGAGCGCAACGCGGGCGTGGCCATCATCAACGCGATCAACAAGCGGCACGCTGGCACCCCGGTGCTGGTGGTCTCGGCGATGCCGGCGGCCATCTACCGCAGCATCATGAAGGCGCTCGACGCCTGGGACTACCTGCAGAAGACCACCTTTGACGAGGCCGATTTCGTCGAGACCTTTCTCGACATCCTGCGGGCCACCAAAGACAAGGCGCCGCCCGCTCCGGTGGCGGCGCCACGGGAAGAACTGCTGCTCGATCCCTTGCGCCAAGGCGCGGCCATCTGGCGCGGCCAGCGGGTGAACCTGCCACTCACCGCACAGCGCATCCTCTCGGCGCTCTACCAGCGGCGCGGCGAGGTGGTGAGCTACGAAGACCTCTACCAGGTGGTCAAGAGCGGCCGCAACCGCGACAACATCCGCAAGCACGTCAGCACCATCCGCGACGCTTTCCGCGACATCGATCCGACCTTCGACGGCATCGCCAACGTGCCCATGCGCGGGTTCCGCTGGGAATGAGGCACTCCCCCGAAACACGACCGGCGGCGCACCGGGGCGCCGCCGGTGCCCCAGTGAAGCCGGCTCGGTGCGTGCAGCCCGTTTCGCGCCGTACCCCGCCTCGCGGTGGCGTACTGAACAGCGTGGGGCATTGAGTTGGTTTGGACGCGCGGCCTGCAAACCGTCGAGGCGCTGCTGCCCACCCGCATCCCGCTGCGGCTGCGGGTGTTCTTCCGCGGCGTGTTCGTGCTGCTGGCGTTGGCCACCGTGGCGCTCGCCGGCTTGGTGCTGCGCGAAGAAAAAGAGCTGGGGCTCAAGGCCTACCGTGAGGGGTTTGGCAAGACCAAGGAGCAGATCGTCGCGCGCCTGCGCCACCCCACCGGCCAGCTGGCGCTGTTGAACCCCGACACCCGCGGCACGGCGGTGACGCCATTGCACCCGGTGGTGCTGCCGTTCTCGGCGATCGATTTCGACGACAAGGCCAAGGTGCAGCAGGCCGTCGAGATGGCGGGCTGCGGCGTTCAGTATGGCGATGGCGCCACCCTGTGCGTGGCCATCGGCAGCAACCCGCTGGCCGGCGGCTTCATCTACGCGGTGGGCAGCTTCGCCACGGGCGAGCTGGTGCCCAAGCCGCCCGGCGTGCGCGATCTGAGTGCGGCGCACCGCCTGCGGGTGGAGGTGGCGATGCGCGGTGAGGCGTGGCGCTGGCTGGCGCCCTACGAGATCGAATCGCGTGAACGTGTGGGCGCGGCTTCGGCGCCGGCGGTCGACGTGGCCAGCGGGCCGGCGCGGGGCCGCCTCACCGGCTTTGCAGAAGACGCCAACGGCACGACCGCCCTGCGGCCCGTGCGCGATTTCCGGGGCTGGCTCTGGCAGGACGCGCGCTGTGTCGATGGCTACTCGGGCGGGCCGAGCGGCGACGATTGCCCCCGCCGCGCGTTCTACTCCGTGCGCCTGCCGATCGAGCTGTTTCGCAACGAGCTGCAGGTGCGCCGCAGCCAGATCGTCTGGCCGCCGGCCGACCTGAACCGCATCCAGGTCCATGTGCAGGTGCTCGCGCCCAGTGGTGCGACGCTGTTCGACAGCAACCAGCCCGATGCCACGCCCCCGTTTGGCCTGAGCGATCTGCAGCCGTTGCTGCTGCCTGGCGAAACGCTGCGCCTGGCCAAGGCCGGCGCACAAGGCGACACCGAGCTGGCGCTGCTGCAAGGTGGCGAAGTGTCCGGTGTGGCCGAGCCCTCGTGGTGGGATGCCTTCACCGCCCAGCTCATCCGCCGCCTGCAGGTGGATGGCTACGACCAGCCGCTCGTCGCCCAAGACACCATCGCCACGCCGCTGGGCCGCTACGAGTTGACGCTCACGGGCGACGTGCGCAGCGTCAACCGCACGCTGGGCCGGGTGGCGGCGCGGGTGGGCTGGATCGTGGTGGCGATGCTGGCCGCCATCGTGCTGGCCTGGGCCGCGATCGAGCTGCGCATCGTTCGCCGCATCACGTTGCTCACCAAACGCGCCGCCGCCGTGCGCCACGGGGTGCAAAGCCTCAAGGGTGGCGTGGAAGACGAGGTACGGCTGGACGTGGCCGATCTGCGCGGCAGCGACGAGCTGGGCTTGTTGGCCGGCACGTTGGCCGAGCTGCTGGAGCGGGTGAACGACGATGTCCGGCGCGAGCAGATCCGCACCGCGCAAGAGCGCGAACAGTGGCACGCGGTGGGACACGAAATCATGTCACCGCTGCAGAGCCTGTTGGCGCTGCACCCTGGTGACGACGACCCCAGCCACCGCTACCTGCGGCGCATGCAGCAGGCGGTGCGGGTGCTCTACGGCCAGGCCTCACCCACCGAGGCGTTCGAGGCCACGACGCTGCCGGTGCAGGCGTTGGATGTGAATGAGTTCCTGCGCCATGTGGCCGACAACGCGCCGCACGCCGGCATCCAGGACGTGCGCTACAAGAGTGCCGGTGAGCCGTGCCTGGTGCGGGGCGACGAATACGCGCTGGAGGACGTGGTGACCCATGTGCTTCGCAACGCCGATCGCTACCGCCCCGAGGGCACGGTGATCGACATCCGCCTGGCAGCAGCCGAGGGCGGGGGCGTCGAAGTCGCCATCCACAACGAGGGTGAACCGATCCCCCCGGCGCTGATCGACCGCATCTTCGAATACGGGGTGTCCGACGCGGCTGGCGAGCCGGGCGCCGACCCGGCGCACCGAGGCCAGGGGCTCTTTGTGGCACGCACCTACATGGCCAAGATGGGCGGCACCATCGAGGCTCGCAACGAGCCGGCCGAAGCGGGCGGCGGCGTCACCTTCGTGTTGAAGCTGGCCCGCGCGGCTTGACCGCCGGGCTGCGCGCCGCGAGCGCCTAGGGCGTGATGGCCTCGACCCGCGGGTCGAACTTGGCGCGCTTGAGCGCAAAGAAGGTCTTCACATTGCGCACGTTGGCATCCTGGGTGAACAGCCGCTGCGTGAAGGCGTGGAACGCCGGCATGTCCGCGGCCCAGGCGACGAGCACGAAATCGGGCCCCGGCGATACCCGCCAGCACTGCTGCACCGCCGCATCGGCCACGGCCCGCGCTTCGAACGCCGCCTGGTGCTCGTCACCTTGCCGATCGAGCGTGATCTCGCAGATCGCACTCAGGCCGCGCTCGGCGAAGCGCGGGGCGAGCAGGGCCGTGATGCGCTCGATCACCCCCAAGTCCCGCAGCCGCTTCACCCGGCGCAGTGCCGTGGCCGGCGACACATGGGCCGCTTCCGCCAGGGCCTGGTTCGTCAGGCTCGCATCGGCCTGCAGCAGATCGAGCAGGCGCCAGTCGATGGGATCGAGGTCGATGGAATATTGCACGTAGATCTTCGTAGTGAAGATTAATTGCGTACTGGAGAATCAGTGGATGATTATTCCACTGGAGGCTTTCATTTGAAAGCATGATTCTCATGGCGACGCCTACGATGCCGCCATTCCGCTTGCAACGAAGCTGGCTCTTCAGCAAGCTCATCCGAACCGAAAGGCACCCCATGTGCGGCATCGTCGGCGCGGTCAGCGCCCAGAACATCGTCCCTATCCTCGTCCAAGGCCTGCAGCGCTTGGAGTACCGGGGCTACGACTCCTGCGGCATTGCCGTGCACCAAGACGGCGGCCTGCGCCGCAGCCGCTCGACCGCCCGCGTGGCCGATCTGCTGACCCAGGTGCAGCACGACGGCGTGGCCAGCGGCACTGGCATCGCCCACACCCGCTGGGCTACCCACGGTGCGCCGGCGGTGCACAACGCGCACCCGCACTTCTCGCGCGAATCGGCCAACCCCAGCATCGCGCTGGTCCACAACGGCATCATCGAGAACCACGACGAGCTGCGTGACGAACTCAAGGCCAAGGGCTACGTGTTCGAGAGCCAGACCGACACCGAAGTCATCGCCCACCTGGTGCACCACCACTACGACGGCGATCTCTTCGACGCGGTGCAACGCAGTGTGCAACGCCTCAAGGGTGCCTACGCGATCGCCGTCTTCTGCCGCGACGAGCCTCACCGCGTGGTGGGCGCGCGCGAAGGCTCGCCACTGGTGCTGGGCGTGGACGAGACCAGTGGCGCCCGCTATCTCGCGTCCGACGCCATGGCCCTGGCCGGCGTGACCGACCGCATCGCCTACCTCGAAGAAGGTGATGTGGTCGATCTGCAAATGGGCAAGCACTGGATCGCCGCGCGCGAAACGCGCGATGGCCCGTTCCGCCCCGTGAGCCGCGAAGTGAAGACGGTGCAGGTGGCCAGTGGTGCGGCCGAGCTGGGCCCGTACCGCCACTACATGCAAAAGGAGATCTTCGAGCAGCCGCGCGCGATCGCCGACACGCTCGAAGGCGTTCAGGGCATCACGCCAGAGCTGTTCGGTGACGGCGCCTACCGCGTGTTCAAGGACGTGGACCGCGTGCTCATCCTGGCTTGCGGCACCAGCTACTACGCGGGCTCTACCGCGAAGTACTGGCTGGAGAGCATTGCCAAGATCAAGACCGATGTCGAGATCGCCAGCGAGTACCGCTACCGCGACAGCGTGCCCGACCCCCGCACCCTCGTCGTCACCATCAGCCAGAGCGGCGAAACCGCCGACACGCTGGCCGCGCTGAAGCATGCGCGCTCACTGGGCATGCCGCACACCCTCACCATCTGCAATGTGGCCACCAGCGCCATGGTGCGCGAATGCTCGCTGGCCTACATCACCCGGGCGGGTGTGGAGGTGGGCGTGGCCAGTACCAAGGCCTTCACCACCCAGCTCGCCGCCCTGTTCCTGCTCACCCTCTCGCTCGCGCAGGTGCGCGGCCACCTGACCGATGAAGCAGAAGCCGCCCACCTCAAGGCCATGCGCCACCTGCCAGTGGCCCTGCAAGCCGTGCTGGCACTCGAGCCCCAGGTGGTCAGCTGGGCCGAGGCCTTCGCGCGCAAAGAGAACGCGCTCTTCCTCGGCCGCGGCCTGCACTACCCCATCGCGCTGGAAGGCGCGCTGAAGCTCAAGGAGATCAGCTACATCCACGCCGAGGCCTACCCGGCCGGCGAACTCAAGCACGGCCCCCTGGCCCTCGTGACGGCCGACATGCCCGTGGTGACCGTGGCGCCACATGACGCGCTGCTTGAAAAGCTGAAGAGCAACATGCAGGAAGTGCGCGCCCGCAAAGGCGAGCTCTTCGTCTTCGCAGATGCCGACAGCCGCATCACCGCCGACGAGGGCCTGCACGTCATCCGCATGCCCGAGCACTACGGCGCCCTCTCACCCATCCTGCATGTCGTGCCGCTTCAACTGCTGGCCTATCACACCGCCTGCGCGCGTGGGACAGACGTGGACAAGCCGCGCAACCTGGCGAAGAGTGTGACGGTGGAGTGACGGGGCGGTCCTGCCGCTCCGTTGTTGTTTGCCAAGAGGGTCGTAGACGTCGCAATAGGGTCGTAGACGCCTCAAGCGACTGGGTGGGCAGGTTGGACACGGGGCCGACCACCCGAAGCTGCGTCTATCTGTGCAACCCCACGTCGCGCAGCCAACTACGCGCCGGTTCTGCCCAGGTCGGCGACCGTGTTGTCGAAGACCAAGTCGCCC
The DNA here is from genome assembly GCF_038066555.1 of Ideonella lacteola. Classification (NCBI taxonomy): domain Bacteria; kingdom Pseudomonadati; phylum Pseudomonadota; class Betaproteobacteria; order Burkholderiales; family Sphaerotilaceae; genus Ideonella; species Ideonella lacteola. The sequence continues at coordinate 187,902 of NZ_JBBUTG010000010.1, forward strand.
CAGGTGTTGCGCCAAGAGTCTGAGCACTCGCGCGGCGATGCGCGTGCAAAGTTCACTACCGCCGAACGATCGCCGCCATTCACCTGATTGGCGGTCGTGACCTGTCCCAGGGAAACTGCAGCCCATCTGTGTCGGGCCCTGCTTGAACTCAGTGTCCTCGCAGCAGCAGTGGGCACGCCGTGGCGAGGATGCTCAGGGAAAGGCAAGAACAGCTGGCGACAGTTCGCACTTCTCTCCTCAAGCAACCTCTCTAGGGATGCTCTGCTCAACTCATGCTCTGGCGTGTTGATGCGCTGAACCAATCGGAGTGTGATGGCGCCGTCCAGAGATTTGCCTCGAACTTCCAGCTCGCAGCCTCGATTCGGCCGCTGGCAGCTCTGAATAGGAGAACTGTGGACGCACCTCATGCCCCTCTCGGCAATTGGCGGTGCACCATCCACAAATTGGCCAGCGCGAACAGCGTGTGCAACTGCGCTGTGTTCTTGGCCAGGCCGCGGTAGCGCACCTTGACGTGGCTGAACTGTCCGCACGCTGATTCGCCGTTTCGTAGGCCTGACGCGGCCACTGACTGACGTCAGCGAGGGCAATGTGCGTGTCGCGGCTGGTTCTGGTCCACGCACGAAAGCATGTCGCTGGCCGCCTACAGTGCGATAGTTGAGGCGGTCATAGTGATCTCTCCTTGCCTGAAGTTGCTTGGGGCGCACCTCAACCTTATCCGGGTACTGACATGCCGCAAATGTCCGACGTCCTGATTGACCTGAACCATGGCGACAGCGCCCGGGCGCTGCCCGAGGATCAATTGGTCCATCGCCGGCAGTACGCGCGTCTTCGAGAGCAGGTGGTCCTGCATCTAAGGGACTTGGCCGATCCGGGGGCCTCGACCGATGGCGAGGAACAGACCGGCGGAGGGTGGACGCAGTTCCTGGACGGTACGCGCGGCGCCGGCAAGTCCACCTTCATGAGCTCCGTCAAGAAGGCATTCGAGGAAGACAAGGAAATCAGCCGCCGGATGGCCTTCATCGGGCTGATCGATCCCAGTCGCCTTGAGCTGGGTGAAGTGCCACTGCTGTTGATCCTCCAAGGCCTCAAGAAGCGGGTCGACAGCGAACTCAAGGGCCTACGGCATGGCGAGGACGAACGCCTTCGCGACGAATGGCGACAGGCCTTCAAGGGCGTCGCTGGCGGGTTGAGCCTGTTTGCCCGGGACTACCACCCGCTCGACGGTCACGATCCGGACCTCTTCCTCGACTGGGGGCTGGAACGCGCAAGCGACGGAGCGAGCCTGCGCGCGAAGCTGCATCAGCTTTTCGCCATCGCCTGCCGCATCCTGGGCGTGAAGGCACTGATGTGGGCCTTCGACGACGGCGACACGAACGCATCGCAGGCCATCGCGGTGCTGGAATGCATCAGGAAATACCTCGACGCGCCGCTGGTGATGGTCATGGTCACCGGGGACATGGAGCTCTATTCGCTGCTCGTGCGACGGCACTTCGCAAAGACTGTCGCAGACGACCCCAAAGCCGCGTTGGACCTCACCCGAAACTCGAAGCCTGGCGATCGATCCGCGCAGTACCTGCGCATGATCGACCATCTGGAAGAGCAATACCTGCTGAAGCTCTTTCCGATTCGCCGACGAAGTCAGTTGTTGCCGCTGCAGCACCTTATGGATCGGGCGGATTCGACCTGTCGCGTCACGAGTTTGCTATGGGCTAGCGCCACGCCAAAGGCCAAGGACCTGCTGGCGGCCATCGTGAAGCGCGGGCTTCGTGTCAAGGCCACCTCCGACATCGCTCTGTATGTCGAGTTCCTGGCAACCCAACCCTTGCGCTCGGTGTTGCAGGTCATGTCCAGGTGTTCACAACACCTCGCGGTCGGCAAGGACGGGAAATTCGAGGACGCCGATTGGTCGACCGAACTGACCGAAGACTTGGCAAGTGCGCTGCAGAGCCTTTCCTTGACCAGCCTCTACAAGTTCGCGTTGGACGTGGAGGCCCTGTCGGACAAGGAATTGGACGTGTTGACGCAGGCCGTGTTCGACCTGTCGCTTCTGGACGGCGATCTGGACACGGCGCCCTATCTGCGGCCCATGTCCGCCAATCAAGACATTCGATCGAGCTTCATGGCGTTGGCAGCGGAAGTGCCGAAAGTGTGCGCCATGCAGCCTGGGACGACGCTTCGCTATCTGCTGCGCGGGCCCGGCAGTGTCAGCCTGTACACACTGGCCGAGGGCCAGATGGATCCGGGCGTTCCGGAGGAGGTGCGGCGCTATCGATTCAAGTCCTACATGGGCATGGGCCGCAAGGAAGATGCCCTGGACTGGGCGAGACGCGCGACGGCCGTCATCGCCTTGCCATACAGCATCAACCCGAAGGTCCGGGTCGTCCTTCCAGGGGTGATCGGGCTGAATCGAAAGGGGCGTCATAACACGGGCGAATTGGCAGCCAGCACGGCCATTCGAAGCGCGCTTGCCGACGACAATGTGCCGTTCCCCGTGTTCGCCCTCGCAATGGTCGATGTCTCAAGCCCATCGGGTATGCGGACCTATGCGTCGATCTTCGTCTTGCTGGGCATCATGGAGAAGCTGCTGTCATCCGGTCCGGAAGAATCGAACACACTTCTCGACCGCATGTATCCGGCATTGACTGTGTCCGCGCCGAGTTGGTCGCGCGCCGGGTACGACGTGTCCGACGAGGGACCCGAACCTGCCAAATCCAAGAACGCTAAGACAGAGGGGCTGGATAGGCGAAGCTTCCTTTGGAACGAGATGACCAAGTGGCGAGCCGAGTCGATCAACCTGAAGGACGCCATTTCGCCTTCGGCCGTCGCCTTGGGAAAGATCTGGTCACGCATCTTCTTCAGCCTCCAGAACGCCTTTGGCGACTTGCGGCCGCGAGCAGACTTCTGTGAAGTCATGGAGATCTTCGCGCAGTGCGTGATCAACGCCTTCCTCGTGGAAGAGTCGGAACACCATCTGCTAGTGAAGCCCTCGGCGACGCCAACCGCCTCTGTCCAGGATAGACGGAACCCACGTGTCTCGACAAAGGCCTTCGTCGACAAACTGAAAGGAATGAGCGTTCGCCGGGAGGAATTGCCGCTGACCTCCATCGTGGCAACCTGCCCCTTGATTCTTGGGCTGCTGGAGTCGACCGACGATTGCGCGGACGCGCTCATGGGGCTGTTCCCGGCCGGCACCAACAAAGAGTCGATCAAGAAGCTGCTGCGCCCGGTAGTCCTCGCACGCTATATGAAAAAGATCTCGGTCACCGGGGGACCAGCAACTTCCAAGCGTTCCGCATCGACTGACGACACGGCGCCTGCAGCGAGCGCCGACCCTGACGCCGAATGAACGCCCAAGCCACTTCGGTCGGCTCTCTCCTGGCCATCCTGGCGCTGTCGGATCACCGCGTCCTCCAGGCCGCCTGGTCGACGCCCTTCACCTCTGGGCTGGGTTGGTTGGAACTCCGCCAGCCGGTCTATCTGGCGTTCCAGTCCTGGGCGGCTCGCTACCCCGATCACGTCTTCGATTCGGCGTGGCAGCAGCTGAGTCAACGTCAATCTCGGCAGGTCAGCCTGCCCTTGGCACTGCTGCTCGAATTGCGTGACGAGTTCCTGGAATGGCGACACGGCGAGGCCCGGTTGCGACGCGATCAGCTCGGTGCCTGGCAGCAAGGGCTGGCCAGCCGGATGTCCACGCTCCCCGTACGCGCCGCAGCAGACTTGTGGGCTCGGCCCGAGTCCGTGGTCGATGGTGCGCGTGCCATCGAACTTCAACGCACCCGGGGGGATCGACCGCAGGTCCCGTGGCAGCGGCAGGTGCTGCCGATGCTGCGCCCCGACGAGCCCCCCGTCTCCGCCTACACCGACCGTGACGGCTTGCACGAGACACACCTGCACCTGAATGGAAGCACCCACGCCGAGGTGTGCTGGCTCCGGGCTCTCGGCGATCCGCGGGCCGAGAGCGAGGGTTTCGTCAAGGCCTGGACCCGGGGCGCCCATGCGGTTCGCATTCATGACCTCGTCGAGCAGGCCAATCCCGGTCTGACGCCCCATGTCTTCTACCGACACCTGCGGGTCGCAGGCCGCCTGCGCGCCTGGCTGATGGCCGCGAGCGAGCATCAGATCGCTCCTAGCGCGCGATTTCCAGCCTCCTGCCAGGACCTGGACGACCTGGACGAATCCGAGTGGTCGGTCGGTTTGCAAACGCCCAACTTGCCCAGGCGTCAAGGCATCGAGATCGGCGACGAGCTGGCCTGGATGTCCAGGCTGCTCGCTGCCCTGCAGACGCAGCCCCGCGCGACGCTGTCCCGGATGCTTCACGCCTATCTGCTGCTGATGCACGAGCACTACCGGCTCTTGGTGCAGGGCGAGCCGCAGTATGGATTCGACCAGTTCCAGAAGTTCACCCTCACGGAGCTTCGCGCGCCGGCGGAAAAGGACTACCGGAGTCGCTTCCTCGCCATGCATGGCAGGTCCTCCACCAGCAAGGTCGGCTATCTGGAGGGGCGATTCGCGCCCAAGGATTCGCTCGAAGGGGCTGAGACGCTCTTGCGCTCGATACTGGGCGGCTATTGCAGCTACCTGCATGAGGTCGATGCGGCAGGCCAGACGGCCAACCGCAAGCCGAGGACGCTGTCGGACGTGCTGGCCGAACTCGATCGCTACTTCGCGAAGCCGCCCACCTCGCACCGGGCTATCCATCGCCTGACCCTGGTCGCGCACTTCATCAAGCAACCCTGGTCGGCGACCCCGCGACACCGCGCCGGCCCCTACCGGCACCATGCCCTGGACAAGCGCCTGCGCCAGGTGACAGGCGTGCTGCTGCGATCGCTGTCGACTTGGCCGCGGCTGCGGACCTGGGTGCGGGGCGTCGATGCGGCCGCGAACGAACTGCACGCGCCCGCCGACGTTTTTGCTCCTGTGTATCGCGTCTGTCAGCGGGCAGGCCTGACGCGACGCAGCTACCACGCGGGTGAGGACTTCCGGCATCTGCTCTCAGGCATCGCGGCCATCTGGGAGGCCTTGACCCTGCTGGACCTGAGGGACGGCGATCGCATCGGGCACGGGACCGCTATGGGCATCCGACCCACCTTGTGGCTCGATCGCATGCCCGACAGGCTCACCCTCACTCGCGGCGAATGGCTGTTCGGCTTGCTGGCCGGCTGGCAACTGCTGCGCGACCTGCCTGACATGCAGGCTACAGCGCACCGCCTGCAACGCGAGTTGGAGGCCACAGCCCGGGAGGTCTTCGGAGAGTCCATTCCGGCCCGCGACCTCGAAGGCGCGATGGCCCTCCGCGGCTTATGCCGGCGATCGCTTCTTCGCCACGAGGTCGACCCGGACGGCGCCGACAGTGAACCCCTAAGCGATCTCTGGCGCGAAGAGTCGGCGATGGTCCGTCGCGCACGGGACGAACAGCCTCGACAGGTCAAGTTACTCTGGAAGTGGCTCAGCGACGAAGGCATCCAGGAACGGACCGACGAGTGGATCTCGAGGGAAGCCGGCTTTCTCGATGCGCCCGCCTACCTCCGGCTGCAGCAGGCGCTGATGCAGGCTGTCGCCGACCGGTCTGTGCTGATCGAGACCTTGCCATCGAGCAACGTCCGGATCAGTCAGTACTACTGCATCGACGAGCACCATGCATTGCGCTGGATGCGTGTACCCGGCCATGTCGAAACCGGCGACCCGGCCATCATGACGTGCCTGGGTTCCGACGACCCCGGGATCTTTGCCGGCGATCTGGAGACCGAGTTCTACCTGCTGTACGCGACCTTGCGCCGTCAGAGCACTTCCGACGTGGAGAGCTTGCAGCGCGTGAGTGAGTTGAACGAGCGAGGGCGGATCTACCGCTTCCACGATCGTTATCTCGGCTAACCTGAGGGCGCCGATTGAATATGGGCCAATCATGGGGCGGATGAATTCCTGGGCACCCCGGGCTGGATCCCAGCCGTCGAGTCGTAGCGATTCCACCTCGTCTACGACATCTTTGTCGGTCAGGCCTTCGTTCTTCGATCACGTCGCTGGCTGCCTACGACTTCATTGGCGATGGACATCCGCTTCACGGGCATCCCACATCCAGTCCTGAGTGAAGCGCCGCAGCATGGACAGGAGCTCCTCAAGTCATCGCCGCATCCAAAGCCCCTCGCCGGGACGGGCGCAGGGTGGCCATGGTCATCTCCTCGCTGGACTTCGGCGACGGGGCGCGGGCTTTGCCGAGTGGCGTCCCCAGTTCGCTGCCACCAGCGCCGCGGCGAGGGTCACGAGCCAGGAGAAGTACACCCACAGCAAGAAGATCGGGAGCGTCGCGAACGCGCCGTACACCGCCTTGTATGTGGGGAACTTGAGCACATAGGTGGCAAACGCTCGCTTGCCGAGTTCGAGCGCTGCAGCCGCGAACACCCCACCCAGCGCCGCTTCGGGCCAACCTACCGCGGCGTTGGGCACGAAGCGGAACATCGTCGTCAGGCCCAGGGCTCCGAGCAAGACGGGTCCCAGTGTCAGCGCGAACTGCGCTGCCGGCGGCACGGTGCCGAGCAGTCCGATGGACATTCCAAGCACGTACGACATGGCCCACAGACTCACGCCCAACGCGGGCGGGACGATGGCGAGCATCAGCACGTAGAGGCCCATCCGCCTCAGGAGGGGTCTGGGCCTTTTCACACCCCAGATCTGGTTGAGTGCGTTCTCGATGGTGAGCAGCATGGCGATCGCCGTCACCACCAGAAACAGCGTTCCTACCAACGTGAGGCCGCTCGCGTTGTCGGCGAACTGGCGCAAATAGCGCAACACCGGGCTGGACATGTTGGAGGGCAGCAGGCCCTTGAGCAGGTGCTCCTCAATAGCCCCTTCGAACCGGCGAAATACCGGGAACCGCGTGAACAACGCAAAGGCGACCGTCAAGAACGGCACGATCGACAGCACAGTCGTGAATGTGAGGCTACCTGCCACCTGCGCGAGGCGTTCCTGGCGGGCGCGGCGGACAACGGTGCGGATCAGGCTGAACATGGCGGGGCGCATCATCACACGGTGACGAAACGCGCCACATCGCGGCCTTCAGCGCTTCGGCTGAAACATGACGATTCCCACGTCGGTCAACGAGACGACGCTGGCGCCCAGGTCTCAGGTCGACAGAGTGAGCGCCGGTGGGCGCCGATGGGCCAGGGGCCTTCGCCCGCGGCGATCACGCCTTGAATGGCGGATTCAACCCAAGGCTGATGAAAGAACTCTGGCGCGTCACTTGACCTGGCGCGGGCTAACGGGCGCCGCCGCCGCTACTTGACGCCGCGGTTCACCGCCTTGGCGTATTGCGCGGCTTCGCCCGTGCCGACGAAGTCGTCGTACAGCCAGAGGCCGCCGCCGACGATGCCGCATTCGGTGTGCCAGGCGTCCATCTGCTGATACGTCTGCTTGGGCGTCTTGTCGCGGTCCCACACGTAGGGGAAGACCGGCACGTCGCCGAAGTCCCAGCCATGGCATGGGCTGTTGCCGGAGCCGCCGGCATACGTCTGCAGGTGCACGCCATCGACGGTGCCGGGGCGCTTCGCGTTGATCTGCGAGACGACCTGTGTCCAGTACGAGGCGTTGAAGAACGGGTCGGGCATCACGTGGTAGCCCAGCTTGCCGAGCATGACGCCGAATTTCACCGTGGTGGGGAGGTCGAAGCTGTTCTCGTCGTCGAAGTCGATCGCGTCGATGGCCGGGATCGCGGCTTTCAGCGCGGCAAAGGTCTTGTAGAGGATGCTGTCGGGGCCGGTGCCCTGGCTGCGCACGAGCGCGGTGATGGCTTGCCAGTCGCCCACGTTGGATGAGCCGATGCTGAACGTGACGCGGCGGACTTTGCCTTGCTTGAGGCGGGCCATGTCCGAGGCGAAGTCGGGATAAGTCTGGCCGCCCACGTAGACGCCGTTGGAGGTCAGCGGAAACTCGCCGTTCAGGTTGAGGTCGCCGTTGGGCTTGACCTCAACGCTCCAGACGATGACTTCGGTGAAGCCCGAGTTCTGCAACTCGGTGATGTTGGCCGAAGCACCCTTCGAGGTGATGTAGAGCGGGCCGCCGCCGAAGACGCCGGTGAAGCCCTCCGGGTTGGTGGCCGCCGACGCGGCGTTGGCGCCGGCGGCAGAAAGCAACGCCGACGCGAGGAGTGGGAACAGCGCAACCAACGACTTCATCTCATTCTCCAGAGTGGATGGGACAAGGCGCCGGCACTCGCCTGCTGCGCTCGACTTGCGTGCGCAGCGACGAGCCCCGGCCCCGTTCAGAGCGAGCGCAGGAAGGCCATGAGCGCTGCGCGATCCGCGGCGGACAAGGCGGCGAAGCGCTTGCGTGAGGCGGTGGCTTCACCGCCGTGCCACATCACCGCCTCGGTGAGGTTGCGCGCGCGGCCGTCGTGCAGGTAGCCCACCGTGCCTTGGCCTTCCATCGCACGGTCGGTATAGCCAAGGCCCCACAGCGGCGGCGTGCGCCACATATTGCCTTTGGCGCGGCCCTCGGTGTAGTCGTCGGCGAGGTCCGGGCCCATGTCATGCAGCAACAAGTCGGAGTACGGCTTGATGGTCTGAGTGCGAAGCTCTTCCATCAGGTGGCCCTTGCCGGTCTTCATTTCTGCGACGTGGCACGCCGTGCAGCGCAAGGTGTTGTTGAACAGCTTGGCACCCGCGGCGACCTGCTTCGGGTTGACATCCAGGTCCTTGAGCGGCGAGACGCCCTTCGGGAACCCGCTGGCCAGGCTGCGCTGCGCCGGCACCGCCAGCAACTGCAGGTACTGCTCGATCTTCTGCAGTTCTTCGGCCGAAACGCCGCGATCAGGCTTGCCCGTCTTGCAGGTGGCGGGGCCGGCCAGGCAGTCGCGGCTGGGGTAGATCGGCGAAGTGACCGACATGTCGTCCAGCAGCGCGCTGGCGGCCTGGTGACGCAGGCTCACCTTCGAAGCCTTCCAGCCGAAGCGGCCGAGCCGCACGTCGCCCGTCTCAGGGTCGTACACGTAGTTGGCCTGGCCCTTGACGCCGTCGGCGTCGGGCGTCTGGCGCACCCGCGAGAGGATGTCCGATTCGAGCACCGATTCGAGCAGCCCTCCGCCGATCAGCGGCATGGCGGCGCGCAGCGAGTAGATGGCCGGCTTGTCGCCATCAAACTCCACCAGCGGCTGGCGCAACACGACCTTGGTGCCGTCGTCCAACAAGACTTCCTTGTTGGTGAAGCTCTTCACCCGCACGCCGGTGCCCCAGTCCTGCGGCTTGCCGTCACTGGACGCCGCGTTCATCTGCACGGCCGCACCATATCGGTCGTGAGGCACCTGTTTGCCATCGGCATTGAGCATGGCCGCGCGCAAGGCCATGTGATCCAGCTTCTGGCCGATTTCAGATGGGGCAGGGCTGCGGCCGTTGTTGACGTGGCAGCCAAAGCACGAGCTCTGGTTGAAGCGCGGCCCGAGCAGGCCGATGGCCGGGTCGTAGCGGTCGTTGCCGGGCTCGTTGTGCTCGCCGGTGCGCATGTTCGTGTGCAGCAGTCGCCGCCCTTCCACGAAGCGCTGCATGTTCTCCATGCCGATGTTGTTCTGCTGCTGCTGGAACATGTACGCGCCGTTGTCGGCATAGTCGTACGAGACCGAGCCGATGCCGCCCTGCAGCGTTTCAGCGGGCAGCGGTGCGTTCATCAGCCGCGGCTGCACCCCGTACCACGGGCGCAGGCCCGTGCCCATCACGTAGGTCAGTTCCGTCGTGTAGTAGCGCAGGCCACCCAGGTCTGAGCCCATGGCTTCGCGGGTGGAGAAGAACGACGGGGTGAACTCGATCACGTCACCGGCCACCAACGGTCGCGCCGGGATGGTGCGGCCATTGGGAACGAGCACGCCGTTGGCATCGGGGCTGAGGTCGGCGTGTCCGGGGTAGCTGTCCACCGTCACGCTGCAGCCGTCGTTCAGGCCGCTGTCGTTGAGCAGCTTGCCGTTGGGCGGCTTGGGCACCACCGGGCAGTCGGCACGGCCCGTGCCGTAGAGGTCTGGGTCAACCAATTGGCCCGACGCCATCCAGCCATAGCCGGTGACGCCCGGGCGGTCGAAGCCACGGAAGAACGAGTGGCCACCAGCCAGCTGCGCTTGCTGGTAGTACTGGTTCACGCGCAGGGTGGGCTTGGTGATGCCCGCGACGCGGCTGTTGTCGATGATCTCGACGCCCCAGCTGCGGTTCTTGAAATAGTTGGGGACGAAGTTCAGGTACGCGCCGGGCCCTTTGTCCACGGGGTTGCCCGCGCCGTCGACCGTCTCATTGGGCCCGTAGCCGATCTCGTTCCAGTCTTCACCGCGCTCGCGGGCGTGGCGGCTGCGGCCCACCACGCCGAAGCGGGTGACGAGCGTGCCGTCTGCCAGCGTGAACTGGGTCGACTCCAGCGGCGGCTGCTTCAGCGGCAGCATCGGCACGTAGGCGTCGGTCTTGGGCACATCCGTCGGCGAGGTGGCCAGCTTCGGCAGTGTGTTGTCGCTGCCAGGCGTCTTGAACTCCACCTCGTAGAGCGAGTAGGGGTACTGCGTCCCGCGGGTCACGCCTTGCAGGCGCAGATAGCGGTTCGTGACGCTGAGGTTGAAGTACTCCTCGGTGCCGCCGGCGCCGGCCGTCTGCTTTCGCAGGTCTTTCCATTTCACGCCGTCGTCTGACACCTGCAGCGTGTAGGCCTTGCCGTACGCGTTCTCCCAGGTCAGCTTCAGGTAGCCCAACTCGACCTTCTTGCCGAAGTCGAACTGGATCCACGCGTTGTCGGCGTTGTTGCCGGCCCAGCGCGTGCTCATATTGCCGTCGATGGCGTTCTTCGGGACCATGTTCCCGTCGTACCCCGAGGCGGTGGCCGTCACCGGCTTGATCGGAACGCCTGGGCCCTTGGCCTCGACTCGCTCGGGCGCTTGGCCCACATCGCCGGCCTGGCCCGAGGCATCGACCGCGAGGGCCGTGGCACGGCCAGCATCGGCTTCGTTCTGGTCGGTGGCGCCGGGGTCTTCGCCGCCACCACATGCAGCGAGTGACGCCACCAGAACAATGGCCGCCGAATGGGTGGCCGCCATGCGTCGAGCAGCACCTGGGCCGCGTTCAGTCGACATGCTGGACTCCTCTTTGGAAACGGTTCTAAAGCGGTGCCGATGGTGAGGGCTCCGCCGTCTCCGCTGCGCGCTGAGGTGTAAAGCAATGTTTCTGAAGAGGTGCGGCAACGGACCGGCCGGCCCGTGTGAAACGCCGCTCCCAACTCACTTACGATTTCTCGCAAAGGCTGCGTCGCGGCATGGGCTCGCGGCCGCGGGCTGGGCGGTGGCGCGGTGGAGGGGACGAGGAGCCGGAAGGAGGGCGGGGCAGCTCAGACCACGCGGATCCCCCCGGCCTCAAAACACATCCAGCGTCGGGAAATGGTCGACCTCGCGAAGGCAGCTCCACAGCGTGCAGGCGACACCGAGGTCGCCTGTCCACAGGCTGTGGCGGCCCTGGCCGTGGCGTGCTCGTGCGGCTTCGACCTGTTCGGCGGCATGCAGGGCAAGCTGGCGGGCGCGGGCGAGCCACAGCGGTTCATTCCAGCGGCGCCACAGCTTGAGGCAGGCCATCGCACTGCCGGCCGTGCCGTGGCACAGCGAGGGGCCTTTGCTCAGGGGGCCTGCGTGCCAGGTGAGTTCGCCGGCGGCGCGCAGCATGTCGTCGGGGGCGTGGGGCGAGCCGGCCAGGCGGCAGATGATGCCGGGCGCGCCGTGGCAGTCTTGCACCAGTGGCCGCCCACCCTTGGCCAGCATGGCCGCAATGCGCTCTGGGTCGACCAGCACATGCCAGTTCACCAGGTCCACAGCGCCCTGCGGCGTTGGCAGCGTGGCATGCAGCGCTGTGGCGACCAGCGTTTGCAGCGAGCGCTGCTCGATCGTCGCCACGGTGGCGGCGTCGGCCCAGCGGCTGGCGCGCAGTGCGGCGAACGCATTGCCCGCCAGCCCGTGCCCCGCCCCGAGAAAGCGGCTGCGCCGGCCATACAGGTCTTGATGCCAGATCCAGGTGCCGGTGTCCGGGTCCAGCACCATGTCGCTCAACAGTGCCTCGGTGGCCTCACTCAAGAGGGCCGCCCATCGCTGCGCCTCGTGTTCGTCGCGCATGGCCTCGGCGGCATGGATGGCGGCGAGCATGCTGCCTGCGTTGCCCCACAGCGGTTCTTGCGGACTGTTGTGCAAGTTGCTCTTCACGACGAGGTAGAGGCGCTCGGCGTACTCACTGCGCTGCGTGGCTTGCCAAGCCAACAGCAGCGGGGCGCTTTCGCCGAAGAGGTACGACGCGCAGCCGTGCATCTCTTCGGCCGACTCGCGTTGCATGCAGGCGGGGTACTGTTCGATCCAGTGCGTGTAGTCGCGCTGGATCGCCACCGCGCCTTGCGCAGACAGATGACGCAGCGCCCAGACCGCCCCAGACGCACCCCAGTAGAAGTTGAACGAGCGGGCGCCGGGCTCGGGCGGATCGTCCTGGGGGTGCCACGCCCAGTGGCCCTGCGCCTCGTCGAACTCGTCCTCTGCCGCGGCGCAGATGCGCTGAATGGCCGCGCGCGCGGCGGCATCGCTCCAGGGGGTGGTGGTCAGCGGCTCGTGGCGCTGGGGGTCGAAGAGGTCGGAAGCTTGTGGGGGCGTGGGCATCGCCTCAGGTTACGCAAGCCCCTTCTCAAAGGCAAGGCGGCAAGACGCCGATCCCCGCGCGCCGCTGGCTGCGGGCGAGGTGCGTCCATCGGCCCGTTCGGGCGATGTCGTTGCAGCGTCATCGAGGCTGGTCGAGCTGAATGGCACCACTCGCGAGGTGACGCCGGTAGTCCGAAATGGGGATGGCGGCCGAGCCCCGCGAATCCTCGTCGTTCCAGCTGATCGTGGCGTCGTGTGCGGTCTCGGCAATCTCGCAGGGCCCGCGGCGAATCGTGATGTTGGGGCCGTCCCCTTCGCGGTACTCGACCTTTCCACTGATGTGCGCTTTCTTGATCATGATCTCTCCGAGGCTGGCCTTTCGAGTTGATGTCCCACGAGGGGCACCACCGCGTTGCGCGGTGCGAACTCTGGGGGCAAATCCCGGGCCTGACCGGCAGCTGTGGAGCGCTGAAGAGTCACGGGCTTCTTCGTGATGCTCGGATGGGGCCGCGGGCCGGCGGACAGCACTTTGATGTTTCCATGAGTCTCAACGCGTTCGCCTGACTCTGGCCAGACTGGCTGCCTGAGCGCCCGCACGAGCGACCGCTCCGGTGCGCGGCGGCACCCCGCGGCCTGTACGGCCGGCCAGCTTGTCGCTGCAGTAGGCGGCCGATGTAATGCCCTTCATCGCAGAAGCACTTTGCTTGAAGGAGCTGCACATGTCTGCTGTCGCGCAAGCGCCAACCACCACGCTGGCCAAATCCACCGCCGTCACCCAAGGACTCGACTTTCCCACCGAGACCCGACCCCACGTGGAGCTGAGCGTGAAAGATGTTCAGCGCTCGGTTGTCTTTTACCAGGCGCTCTTCAATCGACCGCCTGTCGAAGTGGGGGAAGGTTTTGCCCGGTTCAATCCGTACAACCCGGCCGTCGACTTCGTGCTGCGTGAGGATTCAGCGGCAACTCGGCGCGACGGCCACATGGGCATCCAGCTCAAGACCACCGCCGACATCGCCCGCTACAAGCAACGCGTCGAAGCCAAGGGGTTCTCGGCCCAGCTCGAAGAAGCCGAGACCGCCTGCTGCTTCTCGGTGGCCAACAAGGCGTGGATCGACGACCCCGATGGCAACCAGTGGGAGATCTTCGTCGTGACGGGCGAGGCGACCAGCGAGATCCGTTGTGGCCCGACCTGTGCCTGCGAAGCCGGCGGCTGCAATTGACGCCACGGCCCGCGTTCGCCATCCACCTCTCACGGAGAAGATCCATGACATCCAGCATCTGGGGCCTGGCCAAGACCAACCCGCCACCCACGGCCGACAGCGCCGTCGAGTTCCCGACGAAGACGCGCTTTCACATCGCGTTGAACGTCAAGAAGGTCGAGCCGATGATCCCCTTCTACGAGGTTCTCTTCGGCGTGACGCCGCACACGGTGAGAGAGGGCTACGCCAAGTTCGATCTGCGCGAGCCGCCGCTCAACTTCTCGCTGAACGAGGTGCCCAAGAACGCCAAGGGCAACGGTCGATTCGGCATCGAGGTGAAAGACACGCAGGTGATCGACCGCATGGTCGCGCGGCTGCAAACCTCGTCTTACGTCTGGGCGCACACCACCGCTCAGCAACCCCACCTGCAGGTCATCGATCCTGAAGGCAATGTCTGGCGAATCTACGGCGCCAAGGCGGCCGAGATCTCGGCCACTCTGCACTGAGCTGGTCCGCCAGCCCGCCCACCATCCCCCCACACAACGGAGCGAGATATGAACCTGAGCAAGAACGTCACCGGCATGACCGAGACCCACGACGGCGTCGATGTCGATGTGGTCGGCCCCGAAATCCGGGTCGACAAGATGCAGGCCATGGCCAACAAGTGCGCCCCCGGCGGCCCCGGCTGCGAGGACGACTGCTGCGAAGAAGACTTCAAGGCCCGCCTGAAGGGCGTGAAGGTCGACGGCATCGACGGCAACGTGACGATGCACGTGCTGGGCGCGATCAAGGCGGCCGAAGTGGCCAACAACCTGTCGCGCTGCAACTGCTACGACAAGGCCTGAGCGCCTTCAGTCGACCTCAACCTCATTCCGGGAGACCTGCACATGGACATGGCAGTTTCAGAATCGAAAAAGGACACGGTCAAGTCCGTGTACGGGGAAGCCGCGAAGGCGCCGGCGGGCTTGTGCTGCCCGCAGTCGTACCGCGCTGACCTGCTCGCGCACGTTCCGAAGGAAGCCCTCGATCGCAACTACGGCTGCGGCAGCCCGCTGCTCAAGGCGGGCGTGGGCAACGGCGAGGTCGTGCTCGATCTGGGCTCGGGCGTCGGCATCGATTGCTTCGTGGCCGCCAAGATGGTGGGCAAGACCGGCAAGGTCATCGGCATCGACATGACCGACGACATGCTGCAGCAGGCTGGCGAGTTCAACAAGATCGTCGCCAAGAACCTGGGCTTCGACGTCGTCGAGTTCCGCAAGGGCGTGATCGAGGAGTTGCCGGTCGCTGACAACAGCGTCGATCTGGTGATCTCGAACTGCGTGCTGAACCTGTCGCCGAAGAAAGACGAGGTCCTGAAGGAAATCCTGCGGGTGCTGAAGCCGGGCGGCCGCATGGTGATTTCAGACATCGTCGTCGATCGCGACATCGATCCGGAAGACCAGGACAACGAGATCCTCTGGGCCGAGTGCTACACCGGCGCCATCCCCGTGGGCCGCCTGGTCGACACCTACGAGAGCATCGGCTTCCTCGGCCTCACGCAGCTGGCCGAGACCCCGTGGCGCGAGCTGGAGGGCTACAACTTCGGCTCCTTGACGCTGCGCGCGTTCAAGCTGCCGCGGTCCTCCGAATGCCACTATGGCGGCCACATCGCCGTCTACCTCGGCCCTTACGCCAGCGTGAAGGACGAGGAAGACCACGAGTTCAAGCGCTTCGAAGCGGTGGAAGTGTGTGATGCCACCGCCGACCGTTTGCGCCTGTCGCCGTACGCCGAGGCCTTCTCGGTCGTGGATGTGCCGGCCCTGGCCCGTGGCGCATCGTCGTGCGGCGCCGGCGGATGTGGATCGGGCTCCGGCTGTGGCAGCGATGCCGGCGGGGCCTCGAGCTGCGGGGCCGGCGGCTGCGGCCCCGGTTCGAGTTGCGGCACGTCGGACACCGCCACCGCCACGGCGGGGCTGCGCCTGGAGTCGCCGTGCTGTGATCCCACCAACGTGGCCGCCCCATGCTGCGAGAACAACCAACCGAAAGCGGATGGCAGCCCGTGCTGCGACACCTACGCCGTCGAACAGCCCGCTGGCTGTGGATGTGCCCCGCCGTCGCCCGCCGCCATCGCTGCGGCCCAGGCGGCGCTGGCGAAGGCCAGTGCCAGCGCGAGCAGCAGCTGCTGCGACAGTGGCTCGTCGTGTGGCAGCGGCAGCTCATGCGGCTCCGGTGCCGCGACATCGGCCAGCTCGGCCGACGCGGCCGCCGGGCCGGAGTGCTGCCCCTGCGACACCGAAGCCAAGGCTGAAGGCACCGCCTGCTGCGGCAGCGGCTGCGGCACCTGCGGCTGCAGCTGAGCGGGCCGCGTTGAAGTGACCAGGCCGGGCCGCCCCGCGCTGCGCGTGGCGGCGGCTCGAAGCCTTCTGCATCAGACCACCAGGCGAGGACAGTGTTCATGGAAGCAACGGTGCCGCGTACCAAAGCGTTCGACATCCATCAGATTCGGCAGGACTTCCCCATCCTGCAGCAGCAGGCCTGCGGCAAGCCCTTGGTCTACCTGGACAGCGCCGCCAGCAGCCAGACGCCCCGCGTGGTGATCGATCGGCTGCACCGCTACCAATCCAGCGAGCACTCGAACGTCCATCGCAGCGTTCACTCGCTGGGCTCGAACGCCACGCTGGCCTTCGAGGGCGCGCGGAAGAAGGTGGCCGAATTCATCAACGCCGGTTCCGAGAAGGAGATCGTGTTCACCAGGGGGGCGACCGATTCAGTCAACCTGGTGATGCACAGCTTCGGACGCCGGAATCTTCGCTCGGGTGACGAGATCATCGTCACCGGCTTGGAGCATCACTCCAACATCGTGCCCTGGCAGATGCTGTGCGAAGAGGTGGGGGCCGTGCTGCGGGTGGTGCCCATCGATGCGCGCGGCGAGTTGGACCTCGCCGCCTATCACCGCCTGCTCGGACCGCGCACCCGGCTGGTGGCGATGACGCAGGTGTCCAACTCGATCGGCACCGTGAACCCGGTTCAGGACATGGTCGCCTCGGCTCGAAAGGTGGGGGCGGTCACGCTGATCGATGGCGCCCAGGCCGTGCCGCACATGCCGGTCGATGTGCGTGCGCTGGAGTGCGACTACTACCTCTTCTCGGGGCACAAGATGTGCGGCCCGACCGGCATCGGCGTGCTCTACACCGGCCCCAATGTCCAAGAGCGCATGGGCCCGTATCTGGGCGGGGGCGACATGATCCTGCGCGTGACCTTCGAGAAGACGGTCTACAACGTGCCGCCGCAAAAGTTCGAGGCAGGAACGCCACCGATCGCCGGTGCCATTGGGCTCGGTGCTGCGGTCGACTACCTGCAATCGGTGGGCATGCGCGAGATCCAGCAATACGAAGGCGAGTTGCTCGACTACGCGTTGGAACGCATCGCCGAGATCGACGGCGTTCGTGTGATCGGCACCGCCCGCCACAAGGCGTCGGTGTTGTCGTTCATGGTCGATGACATCCACCCGCACGATGTGGGCAGCCTGCTCAATGGCTACGGCGTGGCGATCCGTGCCGGCCACCACTGCGCCCAGCCGGTGATGGACCATTTCGACGTGCCCGCCACGGCGCGGGCGTCGTTCGCGCTCTACAACACGCTCGACGATGTGGATGCGCTGATCGACGGTGTACGCAACGTCAAGCGCATCCTCTCGAGCCAGTGAGCGCCGCACGCCATGACCTTGTCCCATGACGTGTCGAGCAGCGAGGCGAACGAGGCCCTGATCCTGTATCAGGGCGAGATCGTGAAGTTCGGCCGTTCGCCGCACAACTTCGGCGAGTTGGCCGGGGCGAATGTGCAGGCGCACGGCGACAGCCCGATCTGCGGCGATCACATGACGCTGTACCTCGACTTTCGTGCCGCCACGATCATGGCGGCCCAGTTCACCAGCAGCGCCTGCTGTGCCGTGTGCAAGGCCTCGGCCTCGATGATGACCGACATGCTCAAGCACAAGTCGCTCATTGAAGTGCACCTGCTGCGGCGGGCCTTTCTTCGCACGATCGAGCATGGCGATGCCCTGCCGCTCGACCGCACGTTGCTGGGCCCGCTCACCGTGTTCGAGCGTCTTCGGCACATCCCGTCGCGCGTGGAGTGCGCCATGCTGCCGTGGACGACGCTGGAAACAGCGCTGGCACAACCGCTGATGACCGAGCCGCCCGCCGAGCCGCGTGGACGCCCCGTCGGGAGATCCCCCCAATGAACCAGCTTCCTGTCGTTGTCATCGGCGCGGGGCCCATCGGCCTGGCCGCCATCTCGCGCCTGCTGGAGCGAGGCGAAACACCCCTCGTGTTCGAAGCGGCGCCCCATGCGGCGGCGGCGGTTCGGCAGTGGAGCCATGTGCGCATGTTCTCGTCCTGGGGCATGAACATGGACATGAGCGCCATGAAGCTCCTGAAAGAGCAGGGCTGGACGGCGCCGGCGGCCGAAGGCTTTCCCACCGGGGCCGAGCTGGTGTCGCAGTACCTCGACCCGCTGGCCAAGTTGCCCGCCGTCGCGCGATGCATCCGCTACGGCCACCGCGTGGTGTCGGTCAGCCGCCTGGGTTTCGACAAGCTGCGCCGCGTCGGGCGCGAAGAGGCGCCTTTCGAGCTGCACATCGCGCAAGCCTCCGGCGATCACACCCGCGTGTTGGCCCGGGCCGTCATCGATGCCTCGGGAACCTGGGGCAGCCCCAGCCCTGGCGGCCACTCCGGCTTGCCGGCGGTCGGTGAACCGGGCAATCCGCGGGTGGCCTATGGCATCCCGGATGTCCGGGGCGAGGCGGCGGGCCGCTATGCCGGCCGGGACGTCTTCGTGCTGGGCGGTGGCCACTCGGCCATCAACGTGTTGCTGGACCTGGCCGCGTCGAGAGAGGGCGGCCGGGGCCAGATCACGTGGGTGACGCGCGGGCCGACGCCGGTGGTGCAGACCACCGGGTCGACCGTGGAAACCTTGCTGCCCGAGCGGGCCAGCGCGCTGACGCAGCTGACGGCCTTGGTGCGCAAGGGCGCGATCCAGGCGGTCAGTCACTTCGCGCTGGAAGAAGTGGGCCAGCTTGGCAAGGAAGGGCGCTTGATGCTGCGAGGGCTGCGCAACGGCCGCCACTCCATCCTCGAAGGCGATGAGCTCGTCGTGTGCACCGGCTTCCGGCCCGATCTCTCGGTGCTCGGCGAGCTGCATGTGGCGCTTGACCCGTGGCTGGAGGCCACCGCGGGCGTGGGTGGCTTGATCCGCCAGGCGGCAGATCAGGGGCAGGCCATACCGCAGCCGTATGGCGCGGCGACCTTGGCCCATCCAGAGCGCGATCTGTTCACTGTGGGCATGAAGAGCCACGGCCGCGCGCCCAACTTCTTCCTGTTCTACGGCTACGAGCAGGTGCGGTCGGTCGCCGCCTGGCTGGCCGGCGACATGGAGGCGGCCAACCGCATCGACTTCCAGTTGCCTGAAGGGGCTGTTTGTGGCGGCTGCGGTGACGGGGCCTGCTGCGGCTCGGTCGGCGGGGCGTCGGCCTGCGGTGGTGGCGGTGGCGGCGGAGGCTGTTGCGGCACCGGCGGATCGGGCGGTGGTTGCGGCGGCGGTGGCTGCGGCTGAGCAGGTGCATCCATGAGTGGCCTGACCGTGCTGGGCGAGTTCGCCTGCTTTGGCGGTGTACAGGGCTTCTACCAGCACCTGTCGACCGCCGTGGGCCTGCCGATGCGCTTCGGCGTCTACCGGCCGCCCGAAGCCTTTCGGCAGCCCGTGCCGATGCTGTACCTTCTGGCGGGCCTGGCGTGCAACGAAGAGACCTTCGCCACCAAGGCGGGCGCGCAGCGCTGCGCGGCCGAGCACGGCTTGGTGCTCGTGTCGCCCGACACCAGCCCGCGCCGCACGGGCGTGCCTGGCGCGACGGGCGAATGGGACGTGGGCGAGGGCGCCAGCTTCTACGTCGACGCCATCCGCCCACCGTGGGCCGAACGTTTCCGCATGGAGCATTGGCTCACCGTCGAACTGCCGGAGGTTCTGGCCAGCCACTTCGCGGTGCGACGTGACCGTCTCGGCATCACCGGTCATTCGATGGGGGGACACGGTGCGCTCACGCTCGCCTTGCGCCACCCCCAGCGCTTTCGGAGTGTGTCGGCGTTCGCGCCGGTGTGCTCGGCGTCGCGCGCCCCTTGGGGGCGAAAGGCCTTCGACCGTTACTTCGGCGACGATCCCGAGGCGCGTTTGAGCCATGACGCGGTCGAGCTGCTGCGCGCCGGCGCGCGCTCAGCCCACATGCTGGTCGACGTGGGTTCAGCCGATCGTTTCCTCGCTGAGCAACTGATGCCCGATCTGCTGGAGCAGGCGTGCCGCGAAGGTGGGCAAGGCTTGACCCTTCGGCGGCAGCCCGGCCATGACCACAGCTACTTCTTCGTCAGCACCTTCATGGCCGATCACATCGCGCACCACGCGCAGGCGCTGCGATAAACGCTGCGATAAGCGCTGTGATCGGCGCTGCGACAGGCGCTCGATGCGGCTCGCGCCTATGCACCGCCCCCGGGGCAGTGGGCTGCCGGGGGAGGTGCCAAGAGCGCGCTCGACGGGGGCAAACTCAGAAGGAGCTGTTGGGTTCCTTCAGGAACGCGGCCTCGGCCTCGGTCGTGGGCCGGCCGAGGATCTCGTTGCGGTGCGGGAAGCGGCCGAAGCGCTCGACGATCTCCAGGTGCCGGCGCGCGTAGTGGTAGGACATCTCGAAGAACTGCACGTTCTGCGGCGAGCGCGTCTTCACATCCTCGCGCATCTCGTCGAACAGCTGCACGCAACGGCGCTGGTCATCGACCCGCTCCGAGTGCATCAGCGGCATGTAAAGGAACATGCGGCGCACCATCGGCAGGGTCTTGTGCTCCGGCGTGTTCAGGCCATCGACCGTCAGCCGGATGGCCAGCGAGTCGCTGCCGTACATGCCGACCTGGTCGCGGTAGATGTGGCGCGGGAACTGGTCGAGCACCAGGACGGCGCCCACTCTCTCGGCGAGGCTGGCGGGCGCCCATCCGCGCTCGGCCTCGCCGCGCAGATCGCGGTAGATCGACAGGAACTGGGTCCGGATGAACTCGTCGACCGCGGGCGACTTGGCGTTCCACCGCTGAACGGCTTCATGTTGCATCGACAACGCCGTCGAGTCGTCGACCGCGCCGAACCAGTACTGCGGCACTTCGGTCGTCAGGGTTTGGGAAAAGCTGTGGAGCGTCATCTTCGGTTCTCCTGGTTGAAAGGCATGGGGGAAAGGGGGCTGTTGGCGCGAGAGGCGACGCTAGAAGGCGTAGCGGAGCTCGGCGAAGGCGCCGCGGTTGGCCTTCAGGGGCCCGAGCTGGGGCCCAGACCCGGTGTAGAGCTGGGCTCCCAAGGTGCCGCGGACGGAATCGGTGAAGGCGTAGCCGACCATCGGCTGCACGAAGGTGCCGTCGTTGGGCAGAAAGCGCTGGACGAACACCTCGGCATCCAGCGTGTCGTGCAGCCACGCGTTGCTGATGCGCAGCGTCACACCGTGCACCCACGGCCGCTGCTGCATGAAGGTGGCGGCGTTGAACGCACCGGCCCACTGATACCGCGGCGGCAGGTTGGTGGGCAGGCCCCAGCTGTGCCGCGCGAAGACTTGCACATTCACGTTCAGCCGGGGAAAGAAGGTCCGGTCCACGCCCGCGACCCAGTAGACGTTTCGGCGCAGGCCCGGTTCGTGGGGCGCCACAGGGTGGGCCGGGGTGGTGTAGGCCGCCTCGAAGCGCGTGCCGTAGTCGCCGAAGTTGGTGGCCAGGTCGGCGCCGAGCATGGTGACGGTCGGATAGGTCAGCCGCAGGGTGGCTCCATCGGCGGCTTGGTTCGGCCCCGCATGCGGCCACAGGCTGCGCCCACGGAAGAGGCTGACCGACCAATCCACATCGCCGCCGGTGCGGTTCAGCCGCAGGCCCCACTGGGCGCCGGGGTGCGGCGGCTGCTCAAACCGGTAAGCCGAACGCTGCGCCAGCGGCACCGGCATCCGCGATGCCTCGAAGTCGGTCTTCCAGAGCACGGACAGGCTGGTCTCGGAGGTCCAGGCGTAGCTGCCGACGACGCCCCACAGGCCGGAGCGCTGGTCGGCGTCGAACGGCAGCAAGATGGTGGCATCGCGCGGGCTGACCACATCGGTCGGGTTGATGCCATCGGCCCGGCCCCAGGCCACGATCTGTTTGCCCAGGCGCCAGTCCCAGCGCCCTTCATTCAGCGACATGTAGCCCTCGATGAGCTGGGCTTCGCTGTGCGGATCGGACCTGCCCAGCGCGGGCGCGATGGCGCGTGCCTCCATCTTCATGGAGACCTGCTCGGTCGGCCGCGCGACTCCCTTGAGCTGCAGCGAGGTGCCGAAGAAGTCGGCCCGATCGTCCAAGGTGCGGCTCGAACCGAAGTAGTGGCCCCTGAGCGCACCACTCAGGTGGACAGCGCCGTCTCCCTCGTCGGCCCCGGCGGTGGCCCCCCAGATCGACAGCAGCAACGCGCAGCCCGCCCGACCAGCGTGTAGCGAAACGGAGGTCATCCCTTTCAGTCACGCTCCAGCGATCGGGTCGTGTACGTGTCGGCCGAGATCTTGACGTCGGTCGTGTAGCTGTCGGCGCGCACGACTGTCTTGTGGTTGGTCTGGTGGTTGACCATCTCCTTGTACTTCGGCGCCCAGCGCTGGGCCTCGGGGTCCACCAGGACGATGTCGCGAACGATCTGGGTCTTCAGCAGCCGGCCGGTCACGTCGTAGTAGACGGTCTTGACCTCGTGGAAGCTGTCCTTCGCGACCCAGGTGGTCTTGCGCGAGTAGCCGTAGTCGGCCTTCACCTGATCGTTCGCCGGCACCGATTCAACGACGTAGCAGGGCAGCCCCTCGACCGTCTCTTCGCCGGTGAGCTTGTTCTGGTAGAGGCTGACCTTCGGCGGCAGCACGTCGCCGTAGGCGAAGTCCGATCCGATGAAGCTGTCCTTGCGGTTGCTGGAGACCAGGCGGCGACTCTTGCGCAGCGCCGGCAGGTAGATCCACTGATCGTCGTCGGCCTCGGAGTGCTCGATCTGGAGGAACGAGGTGCCCTTGATGTCGGCGGGCTCCAGGAAGCGCACGAGCATGTTCGAATCGATGCCGTTCGTCTGCAGCGAGGTGAGCGCCGAGATCTTGCGCAGGCGCGTTTCGCCGCGATCGTTGATCAGGGTCATCGTGACCTGCTTGGAGAGCATCCTCGGCTTGGAGGCGAAGAAGTTCTTCTGCATGACTTCGTCGGCGCTCATGGCCTGCGCGCTGGCCGGCCACAGAAACGTCGCCGAGCTCAGCCACAGGATCGCTGCGAGCGCCTTTCTCATTGGGCCCTCGATTCGCGCAGCGGGGCGCCGTTCAACACCGGCTTGTTCGCGCCGAAGATGAACCGGGGCTTGAAGATCATCGTCATCGCCCGCAGGAAGATGATGGCGGCGAAGGCACTCACCGCCATCGTGGCCACCACCATCACGGCCAGCCGGCTGTAGAAGGCGAAGCCCGAGGTCAGCAGGAACGAGTAGCCGGCCGCGATCGACAGGGCCACATAGAGAACGGCCTTGCCCGAGGTCACCAGCGATTGCCGGGTGGCCGCCGCAACGTCGCCCCCCGCGCGCTGCAGCTCTTCGCGGAAGCGGAACAGCAAGTACAGCTCGTAGTCGGCACCGATGCCGATCGCCATCGCGGCGGTCGAGATGGTGCCCATGTCCAGCGGAATGCCGAACCAGCCCATCACCCCGAAGTTGGCCATGACCACCAGCACCAGCGGCGTCGTGACAAACAGGCCGCCGACAAAAGAGCGCAGGATGAGCGCGCTGAGCACGAAGACCACCAGCACCATCTGCGCGATGTTCTTCGTCTTGCCGGTCGTCAGCGCCTGGTTGCCGGCGATGGTTTGCGGCAGGCTGCCGCCCATGCGCACGGTCACGCCCGGGGGGAACTTGTCGCGAATCAGGGCCTCGGCCTTCTGGTGGAGCTGCTCGGCGTAGTTGGTGCTGTCCGTCTTGAGGAACACCCAGACGGCTGCCCGGCGATAGTCGTTATCCACGTAGCTGTCGAAGTCTTGCGGGTCACCCGACATCGAGTACAGCAGCAGGTACTGCGCGATCAAGGCGCGATCCGGCGGCACCAGGGCCTGGTCGGCCGCGTCGGCGTGCATCGCCTGGTTGATGCGCTTGATCAGGTCGACGATCGACTGGGTCTTGCCGACGTTGGGCTGAGCGGCCAGGAAGTCCTGGAGCTCGGCGATGGCGGTGAGGGCCTTCGGGTCCTTCAGGCTGTCGGTCTTGTCGCCTTCGACAAGGAAGTAGATGGTGTTGGTGCCGCCGAAGCGCGCATTCAGCTCACGGTCGTGAACCCGCACTTCGCTGTCAGGACGGCTGTAGGTGCGCAGGCTGTTGTCGATTTGGATCTGGCTCGCTCCGGCAGCAATGACGGCGATGACGCCGACACCGGCCGCCAGGATCAGCGGCGCGCGCCCGCCGGTCAGGCCGTTGGCCAGCCGGATCAGGATGGCATCGAGCACCTTGTGCGAACGCTCGGCGGCGGCCTCGGTCTTCGATGGCGGGCGCAGCATCGAGCGCAGCGCCGGGATCAGCGTCATCTCGAGGATCAACGCCGCCATCACGCCGGAGGCGGCGAAGACACCGAAGTGCCGGGCCACGGACACATCCGAGGTGGCGAGGGTGGCGAAGGTGATCGCGGCGATGGCGCCAGCGATCGTCATCACCGGGCCCACCCGTGCGATCGATTCGATGACGGCCTGGCGGTTCACCTCGCGGTCATCGGGCCGGGCGGTGGAGAGCCGCAGCCGGTGGAACTCTTCGTAGTAGCGCTTGAGAATCTGGATGCCGTGCCCCGCCGCCACGGACATGATCAGGATCGGCGTGGTGGTGTTCATGCCATCCATGTGCACGCCGATCAGGCCCATGAAGCCGAGCGCCCAGAGCACGCTGAGCACGGCCGTCAGGATCGGCAGCAGCATGCCCTGGAAGCTCTTGAACGACCAGTACTGGATGGCCATGATGATGAGCAGGGCCGCGCCGAAGTAGATCGGCATCTGCATCATGTGCGATTCGAACGAAGCGAAGTCGACCGGCAGGCCGCCGACGTAGATGTCGACCGAGTCGTCCCGTTCCTTGTCCAGCACCTCCTTGATCTGGCTGTACAGCGCGGCGTAGCTGGGCTTGCTCGTGTCGACCTTGAAGTCGGCGATGATCGCGGCCGCTTTGCCGTCCGGTGACACCAGCGAATTCACATAGAACGGGTTGGATTCGACGGCGCGCCGGAACGCTTCGATCTCCTGCGGGGTCGCGGGCACTTTCTCCATCACCCGTTTGACGACCAGGCCGCTGTCGTTGGCCTTGATGTCCTTCACCTTCCGGGCGGCCACGCTCATCACGTTGTGGCGGATCGCATCGGGCAGGTTCTCGATGCCTTCCTGGATGCGCTGGACCTTGGCGAGCACCTGAGGGTTGTAGATGTCGCCGCTCTTGGGCACGACGCCGATGATGGTGAAGTTGCGACCGCCGAAGACCTTCTCCAGCGCTTTGGTGGTTTGCACGTAGGGGTGCGACTGCGGTATCCAGGTGTCCTGGTCCATGTCGACCTGCAGGCTCATCAAGCGCGAGCACAGCAGCACCGTGACAACCGCCAGCAAGGCGACCACGGACTTGCGGTGGCGTATGACGAAGCCGGCGTACTGGCGATACAGATCACTCATCATCTCGTTCTCCTGATCGGGCGTCTCCCAACGCAGGGACGCCGGAAACGACGACGGCCACGAACGCGAGCGCGCCCCCGTGGCCGTCTCGAAGTCACCGGGCTTCCGAGTCCCGGCAGCGCTTGTCTAGTTGGTGGCGGTCTCGACGAAGCTGCGCTTGAACTCTTTGTGGCAGATGCAGTCCGGGCCGCACCCTTGCTCGGCATCGGGCTCGGTGGTCACGAAGACCTCCCAGCGGTTGCCGTCCGGGTCGGCCACCCACAGCTTCGACTGGACGGCGTAGCAGCACTCGGTGCCGTCTTCGCTGACGATGTTGAAGCCCTCCCGGGTCAGGCGGGCGTGCATCTCCTGCACGACGCGGGTACTTTTCACCTGCACGCCCAGGTGGCCCTGGCTGCGCGTGTCCAGCGGGTTCTCGTTGATCGAGAAGTTGATGGGTGGATCCTGCAGGTTGAACTTGGCATAGCCCTCGCGCACCTTCATCGGCTCTTCGCCGAAGAAGTGCATGTAGAAGAGCAGCGAGCGGTTCAGGTCGGCCACGTTCAGGCTGATGTGGATGCGGCTGTTGCCCGGAAACTGGGCCACGCTGCTGTGGAACTGCTCGTTGGAGGCGCTGGCTTCGGCGGTTTGCATGACGGAGACCTTGATCGAAGGGGGTGAAGGGCGGGGCGCGGGCGGGCTTACTGCTCGCGGGCTTTCCAGTTGCAGCCGCCGGTGCCCGGGTCGTAGCAGATGCAGGTCAGGCCACATCCCTCGGTCGCTTCGTTGTTCGTCACCACGAAGATCTCCCAGTGGTTGCCATCGGGGTCGACCACCCAGGCCTTGTCCTGCACCGAGTAGCAGCACGAGACCTGCGTTTCGGTGGTGTCCACCTTCAGGCCGGCCGACCTGAAACGCTCCAGGTAGCGGGCCACGTCTTCGACGCTCTTGACCTCGATGCCGAAGTGGCCGTCGCGGTCCACCGCATCGGCGTGCTCGTTGAGGGTGAAGTTCACCGGCGGGTCGACCGGCTCGAACTTGGCATAGTCGGGCCGCAGCTTGACCGGGTTCTGGTTGAACAGGATCTTGTAGAACCACATGGCGCGCTGAACGTTCTTCACATTCAGGCTGATGTGCGGCCGGCGGGTGTTGGGGAAGTCGACCGCGCTGACCAACTCCTCGGCTTCAGCGGTCAAGGCGGGCGCGGCGCAGCAGGACGAGGCCGCCGTGGCGGTGGCGCCGGTCGATGCGGGGGCAGGGCAGCACGCTGAACTCGCGGCGGCCTGGGTGGCAGTGGCCTGGGAGGCCTTGACCGCGGGGGCCGGGCAGCAGCCAGAACCCGTGCTGGCAGCGACGCCTGCAGGCGCGGGGCAGCAGGCGGAAGCGGTGGTAGCAGCGCCAGTGGACATTCTTATCTCCTCGGGTTGGTTGGCGGCGTGAAGGCCGGGTGCAAACAAAGTCTAGGTGTCGAGGCCGCGCCGATGTACTGTCCGAACGACTAGGTTGCCGGGCGGCGCGGCCCTGGAATCAGCCCCGCATGCCGCAGATGTACTCGCAGGTCAGGCGGTGTTCGGGTTGGGTGAAAACCTTCTGGGTCGGCCCGAACTCGACCAGCGCACCGCAGCTCTCCTGGACCCAGAAGAGCGCCACTTCGTCGGCGATGCGGCGGGCCTGGGCGAGGTTGTGCGTCACCACCACCACGGTGTAGTCGCCGCGCAGCTGGGCGATCAGGTCTTCGACCGCGCCCGATGAGATCGGGTCGAGCGCGCTGCACGGCTCGTCGAGCAACACGGTGGAGGGCTCGAGCGCCAGCGTGCGCGCGATGCACAGGCGTTGCTGCTGGCCGCCCGACAGCGCGAGGGCGGACTTGTCCAGCTGGTCACAGACCTCTTTCCACAGGCCGACGTCCTGCAGCACCTTCTCGACGCGGGCCTCCAGCTCGCCCTTGCTGCGGATGCCCAGCTCGCGCAGCGGCATCTGCAGGTTCTTGCGTATCGACAGCGGGAAAGGGTTGGGCTTCTGGAAGACCATGCCCACCCGCCGGCGCAGCATCAGCGGCACGACCGCGTCGTCGTACACATTCACGCCGTGCAGGCGGACCTGGCCGGTGACACGGCTGCCGGGCACGAGATCGATCATGCGGTTCAGGCAGGACAGGAAGGTGGTCTTGCCGCAACCCGACGGGCCGATCAGCGCGGTGATGTGCCCGGCGGCGATGTCGATCGACACGTCCTTGAGCACGGGGCGTCCTGCGTAGCTCACGCCCAGCCGGTGCACCGACAGCGCCGCGGGCTGGATGTGGACGAGCTTGCTGTCGGCCAGCCGCTGGGCGACAGGGGGCTCCTTGAGCAGCATTTCCGGCAGTGCCGCTTCAACGACGTTCATCATGATCGCTTGATCCTCTGGTGGAGCAGGTGTTCGGCGAGCCAGGAGGCCACACCATTGATGGCCAGCAGCAGCGCGATGAGCACGAGGGCCGATGCATACGCGTGGTGTTCGGCGCCCGGCACATTCATCGACAGGTCGTAGATGTGCACCGACAGCGCCCGGCCCGAATCCATCAGCGAGTCGGGCAGGCGGTCGACATAACCACTGGTGTAGATCAGGGCCGCGGTTTCGGCGAGCGCGCGGCCGATGCCGAGCACCAGGCCGACCGTGATGGCCGGTGCAGCGGCGGGCAGCAGGATGTGCAGCAGGGTGCTGAGCTTCGACATGCCCAGCGCCGCGGCGCCCAGGCGCCAGTCTTCCTGCACGGCGACGAAGCCCGCCTCGGCCGAGCGCACGAAGATCGGCAGCACCATGCACGCCAGCGTCAGGCCGCCGGAGAGGATCGAGAAGCCCATCCCGAGGTAGACGCAGAAGAACGCGTTGCCGAACAGGCCGTAGACGATCGATGGCACGCCGGCGAGGATGTCCAGCGAGATGCTGAGCCCCCGGGCCAGCCAGTTGCCCCGCCGTGAGATTTCGCTGAGCAGAATGGCCGCGGCCAGGCCGGATGGAACGGCGACGACCAGGGCGACCCCCAGCAGCAGACAGGTCGACACCAGGATCGGGAAGATGCCGCCCTGGCGTCCGCTGCGCGCCGGCTCACTGGTCAGGAACTCCCACGTGAGGTAGGGGGCGCCGTTCTGCACGAGGCTGAACAGCAGCAGGGCGAAGGCGGCGATGCAGGCGACCGCGGCCAGCGGGTACAGCAGCTCGCTGGCGCGATGCCGGTTGAGCAGCGAGAGTTCATGCACGGTGGCGTGCTCCTGCCGTCAGGCGTTCGGACACCCATGTCGACAGCGCGACCACGGCGATCAAGGCGATCCCGCAGGCATAGAGCGCCGATCGATGGGTGCCGGTGGCGTAGGCCATCTCGAGCGCGATGTTCGCGGCCAGCGACCGGACCGAATCGAACACGCTCGAGGGGATCTGGACGATGTTGCCGCTGACCATCAGCATGGCCATGGTTTCGCCCAAGGCGCGACCCAGCGACATGATGATGCCGGCGAAGATGCCGTTTCGTGCTGCGATGAGGGTCACCTTCAGAACGATCGTGCCGCGCCGCAGGCCGAGCGCGTGGCCCGCTGCCACGAAGCTGTGGGGGACGCTGGCGAGTGCCGCATGGGCCGTCAGCGCCACAGTCGGCACGATCATCATGGCCAACACCAGGGCGCCGGCCAGAAGGCTCGCGCCGGGCGGGTTGTCTTCGGCGATCAAGGGCACCAGCGTCACCAGCCCCCAGAAGCCGAAGACGACCGAGGGGATGCCGGCGAACAGCCCGAGCAGCTGCCGCAGTGCGCTGCTCCAGCCCGGGCTGCAGTAGTACTGGCAGAACACCGCCGAGCCGACGCCAATCGGGCTGGCGATCAGCACGGCGCCGAGCGCCGAGGCGATGGAGGCCACCGCCATCGGCGCGATGCCGAAGGTGCCCTCGGTGGGATGCCATGAGCTGTCGGTGAGGAAGTGGCTCGCCCCGACGCCGACGAACACGTTCCACGCCTCGCCCAGCAGGCACCAGACGATGATCGCCAGCAGCGCGATGCCCGTGGCGGCGAGCAGCCGCAGGCCGATCGCCAGCCACAGATCAGCGCGCGGAGGCGAGAGGTACAAAGTACTGGTCTTTGACGAGATCATGGACAGACTCCGTCCGGGCGTAGTCGATGAACTGCTTGCTCAGCCCGGTGGGCTGGCCCTTGGTGACCAGGTTCAACACGCGCATCAGCGGGAAGCTGCGGTTCTTCACGTTCTCGCTCGTCGCGGCGATGCCCTCCATGGGCAGCAGCTTCAAGGGCATGCCTTGCTCGACGTCGAATTCGCCAGTGCCGATGGACACGTAGGCCACCGCCCCCGGGTTGCCGACCACCGTCTTGATGTCCTGCTCGTTGTCGCCCACGACCACATGGGCCTTGATCTGGCTGTTCACCAGGCCGAAGTGATGCAGGAACAGCTCCAAGGTCGAGCGGCCCTCGGCCTTGTTCACCACGGTGATCTTTCGATCCAAGCCGCCCAGCTCTTTCCAGTTGGTGATGCGCCCGGTGTAGATGCCGACGACCTGCTCCTTCGTCAGCGTCGAGACCGGGTTCGACTTGTGGACGATCATGCAGACGCCGTCGTAGGCGATCGTGAACGACTTCAGCTGCTGTTCTTCGTCGGGCTTCAGGTCACGCGAGACCATGCCGATGTCGGACAGCCCCACCCGCGCGTCGTTCACGCCTCGGGCCGAGCCGCCCGTCTGAACGTCCACCTGCACGCCAGGGTTCAATTTTTCGAACCGCTTGCCGATTTCGGCGGCGAGCGGCGCGACCGTGCTCGCGCCGGTGAGCACCAGCTTGCGCTCACCGCCATGAGCGGAGAAAGCCACCGCCAAGCTGGCCGCGACAACGAAGAGATGGCGGCGCGTGGTTGAAAGAAGGGAATCGGTCATGGTCCATTCCTGGTAGACATCGAAGGTCACGCCACGCGGTCGAACGACCGGCGCTTGAAGGAGGTGATGTGCCGGTAGTCGGCCATGCCCCCGACTCGGCGGATGCTGGCCCAGGCCCCCTTGTAGTAAGGGACGACGTTGCGGTCCGTCCAGTCGGAGGTGAGGTCGCCCGCGATGCCTTTGGCCTGCGCAAACAGCATGAAGGTGTGGCCCGGCTTCATGTCGGCCACCGGATAGGCCATGGCGCAGGTCGTGCCGTGGTCGTTGAAGATCTCCACCACATCGCCCGCCTGGACGCCCAGGTCTTTCGCGTCGCCGGGGTTGATCTCGATGTAGGCCAAGGGGTAGCGCCCACGCACGAAGGTGTTGTACTGGTCGTGGTACGCCGTCTGCCACACCTCGTTGGAGCGGCCGTTGTTGATCCAGAACCGATGCTTCGTGCGCTGCGCCTCGATGCGCTCGGACAGGCCTTTCCAGGTCGACGGCTTGAACACGGCCTTGCCGTCGGCGGTGTCGAAGCGGTGGTCGGTGTACAGCATGGGCGTGCCCACCAACCGACCATCGCGCACCTCGCGGATCGGCAGCTGCACGCCGTTGTTGCCGGCGGCTTTCAGCAGCGCGTAGGTGGCCAAATGGCCCGAGCTGCCGCCCTGGCTGTCGATCGGTGGCGCACCGGGCCGGCCCGCGCGGCGGAAACCGTCGTTGAAGGCGTCTTCTTCGGTCTGCCAGTCGAAGCCTGAAAAGCGCTGGACCATGTCCGCACGGCCGGCCTGTTCGTAGAGGGCCCGGGTGCGGCGCGCGATCAAGGCGGCAATGAGGCAATCCGGCTTGGCTTGGCCGGGTGGGTCCATGAACTTCTCGGTCAATCGCAGGCGGCGTTCGCCGTTCATCGACGTGAGGTTCATTTCCCCCGGTTGGGCTGCGGGCAGCAGCAGGTGTGCCGCATCGCGCAGCACGGTGGGGTAGAGGTTGATGCTGGTGACGAACAGGCCGCCGCGCAGCGTGGCGTCGTAGATGGCCTGGGCCTGTTCCGCCGGGCTGGCGCCGTGCAGTTTCGACAGGGCAGCGCGCACGATCTGGGCACGTTCGAACACCGCTTCACGCAGGCGCTGGGCGTTGTTGGAGGTCTGGAAGTTGTTGCAGGCCCAGAAGGTCATCATCCGGCCGCGACCCGCGATGACCTCCTGATCGACATAGATCTTCTCGCCGGTGGGATGCGGCGGGCGCGTGTAGCCCTCCTGGTGACCGCCCATGCGGACGACACCGGTGCCGCGCCGGCCTACGTTGTGGGTGGCGAGCACCAGATTGACCAGCGCCGACTGGATCAGGTAGTTGTCGTTGCCCCAGATGATCCCCTTCTCGTAGGCGTGCATCGTCCGGGGGCGGTGTCCGCCGGGCTTGGGGGCGTAGCTCCACTCGGCGGCGAGCTTGAGCTTCGCGACCGGGACACCGGTGATGCGTGCGCACTCTTCCAACGACAGCCGGTTGGCCGCCGCGGCTTCCGGAAAGCTGCGGGTGTGCTGGTCGATGAACGGCTGGTCGATCCAGCCGCGCTCGATGACATGGGTGAACAGCCCGTTGAAGAGCGCCACGTCCGTGCCGGGCGCGATGTCCAGGTGCAGCACGCGATCGGGCGCGACCTGCTCCGCGATGGCCACCGAGTTGGTCCGCCGGGGGTCCACGAAGATGACCCGCGCGGGTGCCGCGGCCTCGCCGGGGAACCAGGCCTTCTTCTTGTCGACCGTCTGGCCTTGGAGATTGGGCAGCCAGTGGTTCAGGAAGTAGTTGGTCTGGGTCTCGTAGGGGTTGTTGCCGATCGACCAGAGCACGTCGGCCACTTGGGCGTCTTCATAGCTGTTGTTCAACTCGCCGATTCCCATGTCCCGGGTGGCGTGGCATTCGGAGTTGTAGGCCGGGCGGTTGTGGATGCGGACGGCCGGCGTCTGGATGGCCGTGAACATCAGCTTGCCGCTGCCCCAGGTGTTCTCGAAGCCACCGCCAGCGCCGCCGTGGTCGAACGCCGAGAAGAGCACGGCGCGTGGGCTGTCGCGGTCGAGTGTGAGTTGCAGAACGCGGGCGTAGACCTCCAGCGCGCGGTCCCAGCTGGTGTCTTGCCACTGGCTGCCGGCGTACAGCTGCGGCGAGATCAGGCGCTCTTTGGTGAGGCCTTCTGCGCTGTACAGGTAACTGGCCATCTTGCCGCCCCGAGTGGAACTGAGGCCGCCGTTCACCTCGCACGATTTGTCGGGAACGATGAGCACCCGCTGGCGTTCGCCATCGCGGGTGGTGATGGTGTTGGTCATCGCCCGCGTGAGCGTGACGCCCATGGACGGAACCTGCGACCTGAAATCGACGCCCAGGGCGTTCTGCCCCGGTGCGCGACCGCCTTCGCGGTTGGCATCCCACTTGTAGACGGTGTAGCCGCATCCGACGATGCAAAAGTGGCAGGTCATGCAGGTGCGCTGCGCGTCAACGGGCGGCAGGGCGATGGGGTCTTCGGTGCTCATCGAAGGGCCCCTCACAGCAGGTTGCTGACGCGGCCATACAGGCTGCCGCGGATGCCCACGGCGCTGATGCGGCCCGAGCTGTCGTCGAACCGCAGCTCGATCTGCGGCAGGTTCTCGGTGGCTTGGCCGCACACCATCTGCCCGCATTGGTCCGGGTCGAAGACCGAGAAGTGGCATGGGCACTTCAACGTTCGGGTGTCGGCGTCGTAGGCCACGAGGCAGCCCATGTGGGTGCACATGGCGCTGTAGGCCACGATGTCGCGCCCGGGGCCAACGCCCCCTGGCACCGCGTCGCCCGTCTTGATGAGTAGGCAGGGTGAGTCTTTGTCGGGGTAATGAAAAACCGCCGACGCTGAGGTATTCAATTCGCTCGCCTGTGCGATAGGAAATATTGGATACCCCCTAGATATAGGGGATTCATTTGAAACTAGGGGGGCGTTTGGCTGTTTTCCGGAGGCCGCGTCACTACGGGTTCCCGTAAGGGCGGCCATTCCGCCAGCGGCTGTGGTCCGGAGAAACCCTCTCCGGCTCGATTTATCTACCACTTTGGACTCCCTTTGCTATTTTGAGAAACGTTGAAGTAACTCGTCGCCACGATAAATATCGACGGGCGGATGATGTGGTGGAAGTTTTGGTTTTAGAAGGCCTCAATACCCGTACTTCCGTACAGGTTGACGCTGGACCCGTCCTGTCCTCTGATGAGGTACCCGGCTCGTTCGCACGGGTGGTATGGCTCGTCCCGTCTGATGGACGGGTTCCCTTCATCAATCCGGAGGAGAAAGAGATGCTTGCTCACGCATTGGCCCAGCAGGCCCGACGCCCGTCGGGCCTGCTGGGCCGGCTGTTCGGCCTGGGAATGGGCCGCATCAACCGCGGGGTCAATGACTTCGTCCTGACCCAGTTGGACATCCGTCCCAACCACAAGGTGCTCGAGATCGGTTTCGGCC
Source organism: Ideonella lacteola (assembly GCF_038066555.1). Taxonomy (NCBI): domain Bacteria; kingdom Pseudomonadati; phylum Pseudomonadota; class Betaproteobacteria; order Burkholderiales; family Sphaerotilaceae; genus Ideonella; species Ideonella lacteola. The sequence continues at coordinate 221,779 of NZ_JBBUTG010000010.1, forward strand.
CCGGCAAGGCGATCCAGCAGGTCGAGCAGCGCCTGACGACCGGTCGGGTCGACGGCATCGACCTGTCGGGCACCATGGTGGCGCAGGCCGCCAAGCTCAACCGGCGCGCCATCGAGCAGGGCAAGGTCGATCTGCGGGTCGGCGAAGCGTCCCGGATGCCCTATCGCGACCAGACCTTCGACCGCATCTTCTGTGTCAACGTGATGTATTTCTGGCCGCAACCCGAGCGCGAGCTGGCCGAGATGTTCCGGGTGATGGGCGAAGGCGGCCAGGTGGCCATCTACATCGGAGACCGCGAGCAGATGGCGGGGGTGCCGATGACCAAAACCGGCGTCTTTCAGCTCTTTTCAGGCCAGGACGTGGTCGGCCTTCTGCTGGATGCGGGTTTTCAGGATTGCAGAATTGTCGAGACTTCCATTGATCAAGGTCCCATATCTAGGGGGTCTTGCGTATTGGGCGTTCGGCCGCGTGGCATGTAAGATCGTCGGCGTGAGGGCACGCCAGTGCGGCTTTGGTTTCACGATTCATTTATCGTGAGATTCGGCAAACAACAAAATATGCCGAGCCGCCGTTTATGAACATAGCTTCAGGGATGGATCATGGGTGCTTCAGTAGTTCAGCTCACGGAATCGGCGTTCCACGCCATATTGCAATTCGTGGCATCAGCCGGCCGTTTGTCCCAGCGTCGGTCGTTGTATGAGTCGTTGCGACGCCTTGGTGGCGGGGAACTTCAACTTGATGAAATGGTGATTGGCCATTGCGCCAGCTCGCCCGGGAATGCGCAGCCTCATCGATGTAGCAATTTCGATCCGGTGATGTCGCTGTCGGACGCCCCGCCGAACCTGCCGTTGTCTCCGTGCGCGGCGGCGAAGGCGGCCTCCGGCTGCGGCTCTTCGAGCGCTGAGGCCGATGCGCGGCCGGGCTACGAGGCCGAGTCCATCAATGGCCGCGTGGTGGTCTGCCACCGCAGCAAGCAGGACGCGCAGTCGCTGTGCATTGTGTCGAGCGCGAAGGAGCGTTCTCAAGACGAGCTTCTGGCGCTGCTCAAGACCTTGCTGCCCTACGTGGACGATGCGTTCCAACGCATCGAGCCTGAGAGCGCCCACCCGTCCGAGGCGTCCTCGGCTTCCTGCGGGGCTTCAGGGATCCATGCCCTGACGGCGCGCGAGAAAGAGGTCCTCTATTGGACGGCCCAGGGCAAGGGTTGCTGGGAGACGGGTCACATCGTCGGCATCTCCGAGCGAACGGTGAAGTTCCACCTGCAGAACATCTACCGCAAGCTCAACGTCGTGAACCGGGCTCAGGCTGTGGCCCGCGCGGCGCAGATCCAGCTCTTGCCGGCTGCCGCGTGACCTGAACGCCGGCGTTCGCGCCGGCCTGGTCTTTTCGCTTGCTCACCACTGGCCGCTGCGCTGCACGCGCGCGGGCCCGGAGCGCTATTGCCATGGAAGAAGCACAAGTTGTGCGTGCCCTTGCGGCACTGGCCCAGCCGGTGCGCCTGCGCGTGTTCCGCACGCTCGTGGGCGCAGGCGGCTGCGGAATGGTGCCCAGCACATTGAGCGAATGCTTGGCGGTGCCGCCGCCCACCCTGTCTTTTCATCTGAAAGAGCTCGTGCATGCAGACCTGGTCACCCAGGAGCGGCAAGGGCGCTTCCTCATCTACCGCGCGTCCCTCGAGAGCATGAGCGGCGTGATGAGCTACCTCACATCGCATTGCTGCCAAAGCCTGCAGTGCGTGACAGACCCACAACCTGCCCCGGAGGCACTTGCGCCATGAACCCTGACTACTTGGGCGTGGAGGACCTGGTCGGTCACACGCCGCTGGTCCGCCTTCAGAGAATCCTCAGCGCCGAGGCACGCCAGCGCGGCAACGTCGTGCTGGCGAAGGTCGAAGGGGACAACCCGGCTGGATCGGTGAAGGACCGACCGGCGCTCGCCATGATCCAAGGCGCCGAGGAGCGCGGCGAGATTCGGCCGGGCGATACGCTGATCGAGGCCACATCAGGCAACACCGGCATCGCGCTGGCCATGGCCGCGGCGGCGAAAGGCTATGGGCTGATCCTGCTGATGCCGGAGGACGCTTCCATCGAGCGCGCCCAGACCATGGCCGCCTACGGCGCGGAAATCATGCTGACCCCGAAGGCCGGCAGCATGGAGCTGGCGCGGGACATGGCCGCGCAGATGCAACGCGACGGCCTGGGCAAGGTGCTGGATCAATTCGCCAATCCAGACAACCCCAGGACGCACGAGCAGACCACCGGCCCAGAGGTCTGGGAGCAGACCCGCGGACAGGTCACGCACTTCGTCAGCTCCATGGGCACCACGGGCACTGTGGTGGGCACGTCGCGCTACCTCAAACGCATGAATCCGAAAGTGACCATCGTGGGCGTGCAGCCGGCGGAAGGGGCACGCATTCCTGGCATCCGGCGCTGGAAGAACGAGTACGTTCCTCGCATCTTCGATCCCAGCGCGGTGGACCTGCTGTGGGACGTGAACCAGGCCGAATCGGAGACGATGGCCCGGCGGATGGCGGCCGAAGAGGGCCTGTTCGTCGGCGTGTCGTCCGGCGGAGCCTGCGCCGCCGCGCTGCGCCTGGCGGAAGAAGTGCGCCAGGCCACCATCGTGTTCATCGCCTGCGATCGCGGCGACCGCTATCTGTCGAGCCAGGTCTTTCCCCGGGTGTCCAAGTAGCCCGGCGGGCGGCAGCGCTCAAGGCAACCTCGGTGCCCTCGTTGCCTGACCGGCGAGGGCTCGGGGCGGCAAGTTGTTCCCGTCGATGCCTATTCGGTCACTTGCACTCGTTCTTTATTTCCATGATAATGGAATTATAGATTCGACAAACCGGCTGATCACTCATCCCGAAGTGTCTTGTCCATGACCACCCACGTTCTCATTCTGTGCACCCACAACTCGGCCCGCAGCGTGCTGGCTGAGGGCATGCTGAATCACCTGGCCCGCCAGCTGGGCCAAGATGTGCGCGCCCACAGTGCCGGCAGTGCGCCAAGCGGCCGGATCAATCCATGGGCGCTCGAGGCCCTGGCCCACGCCGGTATTGCCGTTGAAGGCTATCGAAGCAAGAGTTGGGATGAGTTCAGCGTCGACGGCGCGCCCGCGCTGTCTATCGTCATCACCGTCTGCGACAGCGCGGCCGCGGAGCCTTGCCCCGTCTTCTTCGGCGGCAGCCAAGGGCAGCCCGTTCGGGTGCACTGGGGCTATCCAGACCCGTCCAACGCCGAAGGCGGTGATGAAGGCAAGCGCCGTGCGTTCGAGCTGACGCGTCAGGCCCTCGGCTACCGGATGCTGCAGTTGCTCTCATTGCCGCTGGGCTCAATGAGCCGGGCCGAGTTGCAGCAAGCCCTCGTCAGGATTTCAAAGAGTTGACCGTGAACGCATGCACCCCCCACTTCACTGGACTAGGCCTGCGGGCCCGTGTCGGTGGTTGCTGGCTTGATGGAGAACCGCAATGAACAAGTCTTTGCCCGTCGTCGTCTTGGGTGCCGGCCCGGTGGGCCTGGCCGCCGCTGCCCACCTGATCCAGCGAGGTCTGAAATTCGTCGTCCTGGAGGCGGGGCCCTCGGTGGGCACGAGCTTGCTCCACTACGGGCATGTCCGTCTTTTCTCGCCGTGGCGCTACAACGTCGACCGTGTGATGGCGTCCTTGCTCACGGCTTCTGGCTGGGCAGCGCCGCCCGATGACGGGCTGCCGACCGCGAAAGAGGTGGTCGAGCAAGTGCTGCTTCCTTTCGCCCGCCTGCCGGCGGTAGCTTCGGCGCTGCAGCTCGACACGCGGGTGGTCTCGATCAGCCGTGAGGGTTTCGACAAGGTCAAGTCGGCGGGGCGTGAAGCGGCACCGTTCGTGATCCGCGCCGTGCGCCACGGCGAGGCGATCACCCTCAAGGCCGGCGCGGTGATCGATGCCACCGGCACTTGGTTCACGCCGAATCCCTTGGGCGCGAATGGCTTGCCGGCGGACGGCGAGGCGGAGCACGCCTCGCGCATCGCCTACGGCATCCCGGATGTCCTCGGCGCTCAACGAGCCCGGTATGCGGGGCACCGCACCCTTGTGGTGGGTGATGGGCATTCGGCGGCGAATGCGCTGCTGGATCTGGCCCGGCTGGCCCAAGCCGAGCCGAACACCACGCTGGCCTGGGCCGTCCGGTCCACCACGCCGCCCCGGGCCTTTGGCGGTGAAGACGCCGACGCGCTGCAGGCGCGAGGGCAACTCGGCAGCGAGCTTCGACGCTTGCGGGACCGCGGCGGCCTCTCCTTCTACAGCGGCGTGCGTGTCAGCGCCGTCCAAACCGCGGGCGATGGGCGGATGACGGTGTTGGGGATCGGGGCTGACGGCCAGCCCGTCCGAATCCAGGGCATCGACGAGATCATCTGCGCCACAGGGCAGCGGCCCGACTTGTCATGGCTCAGCGAGCTGCGCGTCAAGCTGGACCCGTGGCTCGAAAGCGCCGAAGCGCTGGGCCCGCTGATCGACCCCAATCTGCACAGCTGCGGTACGGTGCGCCCGCACGGCCACCGTGAGCTCTCGCACCCCGAGCGTGATTTCTACACCGTGGGGGTGAAGAGCTATGGCCGTGCGCCGACCTTCTTGATGGCCACCGGCTTCGAGCAGGTGCGCTCGGTGGTCGCCGCGCTCGATGGCGACCTGGCCGCGGCGGACCGCGTGGAGCTGGATCTGCCGGAAACGGGCGTGTGCAGTGCCGCCCCTGCGTTGGCCTCCGAAGGGGCCGAAGGCTGCTGCGGAGGCCCCCCGCGCCGCAACGCCGCGGCCTGTTGCGTGCTGGACGAAGACAAGAAGGCCGCGGGCGAGGCCGGTTGCGGTTGCGGGCCTGCCGCCCCGGCGACCGCCGGCGGCGCCACCGCCACGCGCTGTTGCGGCTGAGGGGCCGCGAGCGTTCTCGACACCCGGCCGGGCGGCCTGCCTCGCGGGCACTCGTCCGGCGCCGCCACAGGCGCGCGAGGGTATCCTGCGCGCCCATGACCGCCGCGCCGCCCCTCTTCCTGCATCGATTCGACACCGCGGTGGCCGCGCTGCGTGAGCAGCACGCCGCCGACGGCCCCGGCTTCAGCGCGGCGTTGCTGTGGGATGGCCAGTTGCAGCGGGTCGCGCACCACGGTGTGGCGCACCTGGAGTGGCCGCAGCCTCTGGCGGGTGACACGCGGTTTTATCTCGCCTCTGAATCCAAGCCGTGGGTGGCCGCGCTGGTGCTGGATGCGGTGGCGGCGGGGCGCATGGCGCTCGACGCGGACATGCGGCCCTGGCTGCCGGCCTTGTCGGGTTGCGATGCCCCGGTTCGGCTGGGCCACCTGCTGCGCCACACCAGCGGCATCGATGACTACCTGTACCTGTGGCACATGCAGCTCGGCCACGATGAGGACGATCTCGTCACCCAGGCTCAGGCCCTGGCGCTGATCCAGCGCGCGGGTGACGTCGATTTCGAACCTGGCGCCCGGCACGACTACAGCAACAGCAACTATGTGCTGCTGGCCGACTGGCTGGAGCGCGACACCGGCGTCTCGCTTGACGAGTTGGCCCGCCGTCGCTTCTTCGCGCCGTGGGGCATGGCCGACTCGAGCTTCGAGCGTGATCCTCGTCGCGCGATGCCGCGCCGGGCTCGCAGCTATGGGCGCGACGCGGCGGGCCATTGGCGCGAGCGGCCTGTCCACCTGGCCACCTGGGGGGACGGCGGGCTGTGGTCCACGCTCGACGATGTGGTGCGGGCCGAGGTGCGATGGCTGGATGAATGGCGGCGCGAAGGCCCGCGCTCGTTGGCCGCGCGGTGCGGTGAAGACGACCCGCGGTTCGCGCCGCCCGGACACACCTACCGATTCGGCGTCGAGCAGTTGACGCATGCAGGCCGAACGATGTGGTTCCACGGCGGTGCTTTCGCGGGCTTCACGGCGCTGGTGTTGCGCTGCCTCGACGAGGGCATGGCGCTGGTGCTGCTGTCGAATCTGGAGGGGTTCGATGCCTCGGCCACCACCTGGACGCAACGCTTGTGGCCCGCGGCGGGTGAGTCGGGCTGACCGGGCCGAGTCGACTGACGGGGCCCAGTCGACTGCGGGGGCTGAGCCGATAAAACGCAAGGCGCATCAAGACCGGCGCCGCACGCCACCGCACACTGCGGCCGCATGGAACTCCACCTGAGCAAGCCTTCCACCCTGTCGCACTACGAGGCGCTGGTGTGGGAGGCCGTGCAGCGCGTCTGCCATTCGCTGGACGAGGCGCTGGATCTTCAAGCACTCGCCGCGCCAGCCTGCATGGCACCGCTGCACTTTCACAAGGTGTTTCGCGGGCTGGTGGGCGAGACGCCCCTGCAACTGCACCGACGCCTGCGACTGGAGCGGGCGGCGTGCCGGTTGGCGCGGCATGACGCGACTGTGCTGCGGATCGCGCTCGATGCGGGCTACGAGACACATGAAGCCTTCACCCGCGCGTTTCGCGAGGCGTTCGGTCGCACCCCCAGCGAACAACGGGCGGCGGCACGCAGCGCGGCGCAAGGGGCGCCTTCACCGGCGATCTCACGTCGCTTGCAGGCCGCGTGCGGCATCCACGCCGATGCGGACCGGGTGGAGATTCCTGCGCATCCCTCTCAGTTGTTCGTCCACCCTGGAGCCTTGACGATGAACGTGACGCTCGAAAAACGCCCGGCCATTCGTGTGGCGGCGCTGCCGCACACCGGCCCCTATCCGACCATCGGTGCCGCCTTCGATCGGCTGGGCGAGATCGCCGGCCGCGCTGGGCTGCTCGCCGATCCGTCGGCGCAGATGATCGCCATCTACTACGACGATCCGGAGACGGTGCCGGCATCCCAGCTGCGCTCGGCGGCGGGTGTGACGGTGTCCGAAGGGGCCCGGGTGCCCGCCGGGCTCAACGAGGTGTGCCTGCCGGCCGGGGCGTGGGCCGCGGCGCTGCACCGCGGCAGTTACCAGGGGCTGGGCGATGCCTGGGAGCGGCTCCTCGGGCAATGGCTGCCCCGAAGTGGCTACCGCCTCGCCGAAGGCGAGTGCTACGAGCTCTACCTCAACCACCCGGGCAACGCGAGCGAGGCGGATCTGCAGACGCTGCTGTACGTGCCGGTGGCAGGTGAGGCGGCCCCCGGCGAGTGATCAGCGGGGTACGGCAGGCAGCTCGGGCGCCGACAACCCGGCAAAAGGGTCGGACCAGGCCGGCAGGGCCATCAGCCGGTCGTGCCATGCGGCCAAGCGGGGATACGCCGCCAAGGGCAGGTCGGCCACATCGTTGAATGGCAGGAAAGTGGCCATCCTGAAATCGGCGTAGCTCAGGCCGCTGGGCAGCAACCAGTCTCGATGCGCCAGCTGTGCCTCCAGCACCCCCGCGCTGGCATGGAACACGCCCAGGCCCTCGTCGACCAAGGCGGAGTCGGTCGGCCCGAGCCCATAGCGCAGCTTGGTGCCGCGCTCGAAATGCACCATGTCGCAGCCGCGCATGAAGTGGTCTCGCGACCAACTGATCCAGCGGATCATGTCCGGCAGTTCATCGCCGATGCGCCAGAAGTTCGAGGCGGTGATCTGCGAAAGCCGGCAGGCGATCGCGTCGGCCTCCCAGAGCGACCGGTCGCCTTCGGTCAGGATCGGCAATCGCAGCGACGGGTTCAGCGGCCTGAAACGGTCGGCTTGGCCGGGGGCCAGCGGCGCTGCCCATTCAAAACGCACGGGCGCGTCCAGATACCGGGCCACCGCCACAGCGAGCCGGGGGTTCGGGTTGCGGGAGAAGTAGAGCGTGGGCGTCATCGGGAGGTCAGTGGGTGTTCGGGTCACACCCACCACGACGAACGGCGCTGCCAAAAATAGACGGCTCGATCCGTGGCCGCCAAGCCATCGATCGTGCGGCGCTTCATCCGCCCGTCAGGCCAGCCAGCGCCTCAGCCACCCGAACACTTCCGGGCTGGACAGCAGGTCGAGGTGCCCGGTGTCGAACACTACCGCCTGTCGGTCGGGTGCGAAGCCCAGCCGGCGGCCCGGTTCGTGGTGCTGGCCGAGTGCGCTGGCCACCGGAACCAGCCCGTCGCCCAGCACCTTGGCCTTGAGGCTGCCCGTTTCGGGGCCCAGGCTGCCGGCGAGGGCGAAGCAACGGGTTCTCTCCGGCAGCGGGATCTGGGCGCAGCGGTGCGTGCCGTCGTCTCCCGCTGGCGTGCTCACGATGTTGCCCAGGCGCAAGTCGTTGATGCCGGCGCTGCGCACCTTGCCCAGGCGGGCCAGCGGGCCGGCATAGGGCGCGGCACTCAGCAGCAAGTCCACCCCATGGCCGGCGCGTTCCAGCGGCGCACCCTGGTGCGGCGTGCCCAGGCACACGAGGTCGTTCACCCGCATCGGCCAACGCAGGCCGCCGCGCTGCATCAGCGCACCATGGTGGATCGCGCTGCGCGCCACCAGGCCGCCCATGCTGTGGCCGACCATGACCAGACGCTCGATCGGCATCGGCCACGCGTCGTACAGACGCTCCATGCACTGGGCCAGGATGCGGCCGTTGGTCGACACGCTCAGGCCACTGTTGTAGTGCAGGTAGACGGGGGTGTAACCCAGCTCGCGGGCCAACGCTTCACCGTGGTCGTGGCCGGCTCGCTGCCATTGCAGGTCGTTCATGCACAGGCCGTGCAACAACACCAGCAGCCGGGGCGTTGCACCTGTCACGCGGGCGCGCAGCGCCAGGCGTTCGAGCGGCAGCGCCAGGCCGGCCTGGCGAAAGGCCATCGTGATCGCGAGCGGGTTGTCCGTGCTGGCCAGGTGATCGCCGAGAACGCCGTTCAAGGCCGCCACCACCGCCTCGCGCTCGGTGCGCGGGGGAAGCCGGGGATCTTGCGCCGCCAGCGCGGGGCCGAGCCAGCCCAGCAAGGCATCGGCGGTGCCACCCGCCAGGTGCGTCACGCCGCGCACCGTTTCATACACGAACCCGGTGATGCCGCGTGTGCGTTCGTTGGCCGGGGCGGTATCGCCCAGGCCGGGCAGCCGTGGCAGGCTGATGATGCGCGCATGCATCGCCTCGACCAGACTGGCCAGGCCGGCCACCGCATCGGTGGTCAGGCGGGCGGCGCCGCGGAGATCGGCGGCTTGCAAGAGCGGTTGCGTCATGGGCCAGTGTGGCACAGCCCGCCGCCATCGCCCAGCCCATGCGCTCGCTCGTCAGAGCGACGGGGTCAGTACTGGGCCACCAGCTGGAAGTGCAGCGCCGCGCGCTCGCGAAAGCCCGCCTCGAGCAGCCGGCGGTCCACGTCTTCGAACTTCCGCATCAGATCGGCCGGCGAATGGGCCACATGCGAGCTGCCTTCCAGCCCGATGTCCGCCACCTGCCAGCCGATGTAGAGGAAGTAGTCTTCGCCGTCCGTCATGCGGCCGGTGTAGGTCTGCAGGCCTGCGCCGCGGGCCTTCACGCAGCGCGGATCGGTGTCCGTGCCGCAGGCCTCCTGTTCGGCCTCGTCGTCCGCGTCCAGCGGCACCTTGATGCCGTAGAAGCCCACCATGCAGTCGGCGCCCATCGTTGTGATCCTCCGGTTGGTGGCTGGCGCTCAGCGCTTGACGATCAGCACCGAGGCTTGCGGTGAGCGCGTGGCCACGTTGGTCGAGAGCCGCCCCAGCAGCAGGCCGAAGGGCGTGCGCAGATAGCCCTCGCGGATGACGATGATGTCGAAGTCGCCTTCGATCGACTCTTTGATGATCTCTTCCTCGACGATGCCCTGGCGCAGCTTGATCGCCACCTGGGCCACCCCGCCACGTGTCAACCCGTCGCGCACCGACTCCAGTTGTGCCAGCTGTTCGGCGGGCACGCCCAGACGCTGCGCATCCTCGGTCAGGTTGTGGGTGTCTTTCGTGCTGGAGGCCACGTACATCGTGGCCAACGGCTTGGTGTAGAGCACCTCCACACTCGCCCCCGTGGCCAGCGCGATGTCCTGGGTCATCTGCAGCGTGGGCCCGCTGGCCGGCAGATCGGTGCTGAGCAGGATCCTGCGCACCTGTTCTCGGCCTCGCACCACCAGCGTCGACGTGGTCATGTGGCGCACGATGCGCGTCGCGTTGTCGCCCAGGTGCCAAGTCGGGTCCAGCGTGGTCAGCGGGCGCGAGCCGATGACCAGCAGGCGCGATTCGGCCGAGATGCGCAAGATCTCTTCGCCTGGCTTGCCGGTGGCAAAGACCACGTGGGGGGGCAGCCCGGCGTTCTCGAGAACCTGGCGGCTGTCTTGCAGCGCGGTTTCGCTCATGCCGGGCTCGCGGCACACCAGCAGGGTGGCCGGCTTCTTCAGCCCGGCGGCGATTTGCGCGCCCATGCGCACCGCTGGCAGATCGGTCGGCGTGCAGCGGGTGGCGATGGTGAGACCGCCCTGCGTGGCGGCCAGGGCGGTGTTTCCGTCCGCCGTCGCGGCTGGCAGGCTCGCGCTGAAAGCCGTTGGGGCCGAATCAGCCGCCGCGGGCGCGGCCGCCGCTTCGGCACGTTCGCGCAGGATGCCGCGCACCAGCCAGAAGATGATCACCGCGCTGAGGATGCAGGCCGATCCCAGCATCAAGACGCCGGAGTAGGTGGCCCACATCTTGTCGGCCGCGAGCGCCTGCTGCAGTGGCTCTGGCTGGGTGGCGAACCAGGCCTTCACGGCGCTCTTGTTTTCCTGCAGCCACAGGCCCAGCTCGACCTTGTCGGTGAGGCCCGAGGTGGCGCGGGCCCAGTCGTTCAGGGCGCCGCGGTAGATGTCTTTCTGGCTCTCGGAGAAGTGCTTGAAGACGACCGACAGCCCGCCCGCCAGCATGGTCAGCGAGAAGTACAGGCGGATGATGGTGCCGCGGGCGTACAGCGTGGCGGTGGCGCCCAGCTGGGCGCCGACGGCCGCACCGATCACCATGATCATCGCCGCCAGCAGCTCGACACGGCCCTTGATCGCATAGCTGAAGGCACCGTAGGCTCCGGTGACCATCACCTCGAACAGGTCGGTGCCCACGGCGACCTTGGTGGGCGCGCCGATGATGTACATCAATGCCGGCATGCGGATGAAGCCGCCGCCCACCCCCAGGAAGCCGGCGAGAAAGCCGGTGACCAGGCCCATGCCGATGATCACCCACACCGAGATGTGGAAGCCCGACACCTTCAGGTGAACGATCGGTCGCCACTGGCGGCTCTGCATCCACAAGGCCAGCTTCGATTGGCCGGCATCGGTCGGCTTCTCGGTGGCCGTCTGCGACGAGACGCGGCGCAGGCCGGTCATGTACTCGTAGAGCATGAACAGGCCCAGACCGAACAGCAGGCACATGTAGGTCACCCGCACGATCGGGCCGATGCGGCCGATTTTCTCGAGCCACAGAATGAGCGTGGCGCCCAGCTCGATGCCGATCACCGTGCCGATGATCATCAGCAGCGCGAGCTTCATGTCGACGTTGCCGAACTTGCGGTGCTTGAAGGTCGCGACGATCGACTTGCCCGCGATGTGCGCCATGTCGGTGCCAATGGCATACGCCATCGGAAACCCGAACACGTTGAGCGCCGGGGTGACCATGAAGGCCCCGCCGACGCCGAAGAAGCCGCCGATCACCCCCACCGTGAAGCCCAGCAGGATCAGCGCGAAACCATTGACCTCGGTGCCCGAGATCGGCAGATAGACCACCCAGTCAAACATGTGCTGTCTTTCCTCAGTGGCCGGCGGTGTGGTCGGGCGCGCCGGTGCGACCGGCGAACCGCTTGATGATCAACTCGGTCAGCACCGCCAGCGCGATGCCGATCGTTGCCATCGTCAGCACCGTGACGATGGCGAAGCCCACGTGGTTGGTCCGGTTGAGATGGGTCGTCCACTGAATGAACCAGGTCAACATGAATGAATACCTCGCGTGGCGCCTGGGTTTGGCGCGGACGGGATTCAATCACAGCGGCCCGTCGTTTCGGCGCCGCCGCGGGTTCACCCGGCGCAATGGCCCTACAAAATGCCGGGAGATGCCGGTGTCAGCCCTTGGCGTGGCAAACCGCTTCGACGTTGTGCCCATCGGGGCCGATCACGAAGGCGGCGTAGTAGTGCGGGTGGTATTGCGGGCGCAGGCCCGGAGCGCCATGGTCCTGGCCGCCAGCGGCCAGCGCTGCCCGGTAGAAGGCGTCGACCTCGGCCCGGCTGCTGGCCGTGAAGGCGATGTGAAGGCGGGCCGGGTGCTCATCGGTCTGGCGCAGGCACAGCGACGAGATGCCGCCGGGCTGGCTCATCTCGATGCCCAATGAATTCTCGTGCCATACGGTGACGCCGAGCGGCTCGAGGGCCTGAAGGAAGAATGCCTTGGCGGTGGTGTAGTCACTGACGCCGATGAGGATGTGGTCGAACATGGTCTTTCCGGAATGAGGCAAAGAGGCAGGGGGTCAACGCAGGCGCACCACCTGATCCGACTCGCCCTTCTTGACCTCGACCACTTCGTCCATGGCCTTCACCATGGCAGAGAAGTTGGCATAGCCGTGGTCCTTCGGGTCGAACGTCGGATCGAGCCGCTTGATCATGTGCCAGATCGATCCTTTGTTCACCCAAGGATCTCCCTTGGTCTCGGCCAGCAGTTTCACGGCACGCCGCAGCAGCTCCGCGGCGGCATTCACCGGCGCCGGTGGCGGGTCGGGCGGGGCGGGGGGCGTGCCTGCGGAGGGCGGTGCCGGTGCAGGCGCAGGGGCTCGCACGTCGACGAGGTTTTCGTAGTAGCGAAACTCGTGGCAGCTCTTGGCCCAGTGCCGGTTGGTCGATTGACGTGTGGCCAGGCCCACGAGGGTGCGACCCGCCGCCTTGATCTTCTGGGCCACGGGCATGTAGTCGCTGTCGCCGCCCACGATCACCACGGTGCCGATGTGCGCGAAGCGGCCGATGTCTTCGACCGCGTCCAGACACAGCTTGATGTCGGCGCCGTTCTTCGCTGAGCCGCCCGGCGGGAACAACTGGATCAGCTCCACCGCGGCCTGCAGCAGCGCATCGCGGTATCGGCCGTAGTACTGCCAGTTGCAGTAGGCGCGGTTGACGGCGATCGGCCCGAACGAGGCCGCCAGCTCCACGATGGCCTGCACGTCGACCAGTGGCTCCTGGGCCTTGAAGCGGTTGTCGGGTTTCGAGTAAGCGCCTTCGCCCGAGCGCTCTTCGCACAAGCTGGCGTGCAGGTTCTCGAAATCCCAGTACAGCGCGACGGACCGGCTGTCGTCGCGCTCGGGGGTGTTTGGCATGGCGACTTTCTGATGGATGCGGCCAGTATGCGTCCGCTTGGGGTGGAGTGACGAGCGCCTGACGCCTATGGCGTGCGGTCGATATCGGCCTCGTCCGCGTCGCGCTCGTAGTGCTTCATGGCCTCGAACGGCGGCAGCCACGACTCGCGCCGCACCATCCACAACTCGTAGCTGGGGACGAACTGGTTGGGAGCGTCGAGTGAGCCGAGGTGCATCTCCATCTCGTCGCCAGTGCCGGAGTAGACCGATGAACCGCAGCGCGGGCAGAAGTGGCGGCCGGCATAGTGCTGCGTCGCGCCGGTGATCGTCACGGCTTCGCGGGGATAGATGGCCGAGGCATGGAACAGCGCACCGTGGTGCTTGCGGCAGTCCATGCAATGGCATACCCCCACCCGTTTGGGCTCGCCTGTGGCCACGAAGCGGATGTCGCCGCACAGGCAGCCGCCGGTGACCCGGGTCATGGCGAGGTCTCCGAGGGCTCAGCGCCGGCCTGTGCGCGCCAGCGGGTCAGCAGGTACTCGGCCGCCTGGGTGATGTGCTGGCGCGCCAGCGCCTCGGCATGAGCCGCGTCGCCCGTGGCCACGGCATTCAGGATCGCCTCGTGCTGGTCCCAGATGTCGCGCGGCGTTTCGTCGCGGGTCACCACCTCGCCCATCAGCCGCTGCATGGTGGTCCAGTGGGTGGCCATGGTGGGGCCGATCAAAGGGTTGGCCGACAGGCTGTAGATGAACTCATGGAAGCGCAGGTCCGCGGCCACCATGCGGCCCACCTGGCCCGAGGCCACCGCCTTCCGGCCGGCCTCCACCAGCGCCGGCCCTTGCCGAGCCGCGCGCTCGGCGCCCCGCTCGGCGGCCAGCCGGCACGCCAGGCCCTCGAGCACCGCACGCATCTCGTACATGTGCTGCACCTCGTCGGGCTCGAGCGCGGCCACGATCAGGCCGCGGCCCGGTGCCTCGCGCAGCACCCCTTGCTGCCGCAGCAGCACCAGCGCTTGTTGCACCGGCTGGCGCGACACGCCGAGCTGCTTGGCCAGTTGCTCCTGGATGATGCGTTCGCCCGGTGGCAGGCGCCCGGCGGCAATTTCGTCCAGCAGTGCTTCGTGCACCCGTTCGACGAGGTTCGGTGGGGCGGTCAAGGCTTTCATCACCATGCAAACCAGTGTAAGCCGACCCCATTGCTTTGCATTCAGAGTTCCGTTTTAGAAGGGTAAACCCTGTTTGAACTCTGAATTCAGAGTTCGAATATCGCTGTATCTGCCACCCCGATCAAGGACCGCCGCCATGCCCGCTTCCGCGCCACCGAGCTCCCCCGCCATGTCGGCCCCGAACGGGCGACTGGACGTTCCGAGCGCGCCCCATGGCGCCGGAGCCTCGTCGCCAGCCGGCAGCGGCCCGGCACCGCAGACGGTGGCCGAGATCGTGGCCCGATTCCTGGTGGCCCGCGGGGTCGATCGCATCTTCGGCCTGCAAGGCGGCCACATCCAGCCGATCTGGGACCAGCTCGCGCAATCAGGTGTGCGCATCGTCGACGTGCGCGACGAAGGCGCGGCCGTGCACATGGCGCACGCGCATGCTGCGTTGGGCGGGGGCGTGGGGGTGGGGGTGGCGATGGCCACGGCCGGGCCGGGCGTCACCAACTGCGTGACGGCGATGACCCATGCCCACCTCGAACGGGTGCCGGTGCTGTTGATCGGTGGATGCCCGCCCACGCGGCAGGAAGATCTGGGCCCGCTGCAGGGCATCGACCATGCGGCGATCATGGCGCCCGTGACCCGCCAGTCGCGCACCCTGCGCGTGGCCGAGCAGGTGGCGCGCGACCTCGACAAGGCCTGGGCGATGGCAGAGGGCGATGGCAACCCGCCCGGCCCGGTCTACATCGAGATTCCAACCGATGTGTTGCGCGAGAAGGTGTCGCCGGCCAGCGTGCTGCCCGAGCACCTGGCGGCCAAGCCGCGGCGCCGCCTGCCGCCAGATGCGGCTGAGGTGACGCGCGCCGCGCAGTGCCTGCGCGAGGCCCGCCGGCCGTTGGTGATCACGGGCCGCGGCGCCCGGGGTGCCGGCGCGGCCCTGGCGCGCCTTCTCGACGCCACCGGGGCCGTCTACCTCGACACGCAGGAAAGCCGCGGCCTGGTCGATGCGGGTCATGCCGCGGTGGTGGGGGCCGTGCGTGCCCGCGCCATGGCCGAGGCCGACCTGGTCTTGGTGGTCGGCCGCAAACTGGACTATCAACTGGCCTATGGCTCGCCGGCGGTGTTCAAGGCCGCGCGCTTCCTGCGGGTGGCCGACCATGCAGACGAACTGCGCGACAACCGGCGTGGCGAGGTGGAGCTGCTTGCTGACACCGACTGGGCCCTGGAGGCGTTGGCCGAAGCTGTCGGCCGGCCCTCAGCCGCGCTGGACCGTGGCTGGACGCAGGCACTGCGAGACGAGCACCTGCGTCGCGCCCTGCGGCACGCCGAGCAGCTTTCCCAGGCGCCGGCCGGCCGGGATGGCCACATGCACCCGAACCGCATCTTCGGCGCATTGCGCCAGGCGCTGCGCCCCGATGCGATCACCATCGCCGACGGCGGCGACCTGCTCAGCTTCGCGCGCATGGGGCTGGAATCGCGCCATTACCTCGATGCCGGTGCGTTCGGCTGCCTGGGCGTGGGCACGCCCTACGGCGTCGCGGCGGCCTTGCTGCATCCGCAGCGCCAGGTGGTGGTGATCACCGGCGATGGGGCCTTCGGCATCAACGCGATGGAGATCGACACGGCCCAGCGGCATGGCGCGAAGGTGGTGTTCATCGTCTCGAACAACGCGGCCTGGAACATCGAGCGGCTGGACCAGGAGATGAACTACGGCGGCCGCGTGGTGGGCACCACGCTGGCTTGGAGCGACTATGCCGGCATGGCGCGGGCTTTCGGCCTGCATGCCGAGCGCGTCACCGATCCGGCGCGCCTGCGCGGAGCGATCGAAGACGCGCTGGCCCATGCGCCCGCGTTGATCGATGTGGTGACGACGCAGGACGCCCTCAGCTCCGACGCGGGCAAGGGCCTGGGCTGGGTGCCCGATCGACAGGCGCTCACCGTCTGGGACGAAGCCGAGCAGGCGAGGCGGGCGTGATGGGCCCCTGGATGACGCTGGCCGATTCGGTGGCCACCCATGCGCGCACGCGGCCGTGCCACCTGGCCGTGCGCGATTCGCGCCGCAGCCTCACCTACCGCGAGTGGCACGAGCGTGCGAGCCGCCTGGCGAACAGCTTGTTGGCGCGCGGCGTGCAGCCGGGCGACCGGGTCGCGCTGCTCGCCTACAACGCCATCGAGTGGCTGGAGATTTACGCCGCGCTCGCGCAGGCGAGGCTGGTCGCGGTGCCGGTGAACTTTCGCTTGCGTGCGGCAGAGATCGCGTACATCCTGGGTCACAGCGAGGCCCGCGCCTTCATCGTGCAAGCGCCGTTGCGTGACGAAGCCGAAGCGGCGCTCGCCCTGGCGCAGGCAGAGGGCCACGAGGTCGACACGTCAAAGCGCTTTCTCTTCGGCGCCGACGTGGCGCCCGCCGCGGGTTGGCACCTCTACGAGAGCCTGATGAGCAAGACACTGGCGGACGAGGTGCCCGTGCGCGGCTTGGCGGGCGTGACGGGCGTGACGGGCGTGACGGGTGCGGGCGGCGATCACCCACCAGCCCGTGCCGACGATCTGTTCGCCCTGATGTACACCTCGGGCACCACCGGGCGGCCCAAGGGCGCGATGCGAAGCCACCAAGGCAACGCATGGATCGCCTGGGCCACCGCGCTGGAGTTCGGCCTGAGCGCCGACGACACCGGCCTGCTGGTGATGCCGCTGTGCCATGCCAACTCGCTGTACTTCGCGGTGACATTCGCGATGCTGGGGGCGAGCATCGTGGTCGACGATCGTCCGCACTTCGACCCCGCCGCGACCTTGGCGGCACTCGCGCAGTCGCGCATCACCTTCACCTCGCTGGTGCCGACCCACTACATCATGATGCTGGGCCTGCCGGCGGAGGTGACGTCGCGCCACGATCTGCGCGCGGTGGGCAAGCTGCTGATCTCTTCAGCGCCGGCACGTGCCGAGACCAAGCGGGCGGTGATGTCGCTGTTCCCGAATGCGAGGCTCTTCGAGCTGTATGGCTCCACCGAGGCCGGCTGGGTCACGATTCTTCGGCCTGATGAGCAACTGGATCGGCTCGGCACGGTCGGACGCGAGTGGGCCGGCTCGGGTGCCATCCGCCTGCTCGATCCCGAGGGGCGTGAGGTGCCCGATGGCGAGGTGGGCGAGCTTTACTCGCGCACGGCCTATGTGTTCGACGGCTACTGGAAGAACCCCGACAGGACGGCCGAGGCCTTCCGCGGCGCGTGGTGCTCGGTGGGCGATCTGGCTGTGCGCGACGACGACGGCTACATCCGGTTGGTCGATCGCAAGAGCCACATGATCATCAGCGGCGGCGAGAACATCTACCCCTCCGAGGTCGAATCGGTGTTGGCGGCCCACCCCTCGGTGCAGGACGTGGCGGTGGTGGGGGTGCCGGATTCGACGTGGGGCGAGTCGGTGTTGGCGGTGGTGGTCTGTCGGCCGGGCTATGTGGCGAATGAAGCCGAGCTGCTGGACTGGTGCCGCCCGCGCATTGCCGGCTACAAGCGGCCGCGCGCCGTGCGATTCATCAGCGAAGCGCAGATGCCGCGCACCGCCACCGGGAAGATCCAGCACCGGCTGCTGCGTGAACAGATGGCGACATCGAACGGCTGAGCGGCCGGGAATCGGCGGCGACCTGCGAAGGTGCGAGGGGGTATCAGGCGGCCGGCTGGCGGCGCCGGGTGTAGAGCTCCCAGGCGGCCAGGCAGATGGTGGCCAGCAGCGGCCCGATCACGAAGCCGTTCACCCCGATCCAGGCGATGCCGCCCAGCGTGGTGACCAGCACCACCCAGTCGGGCAGGCGGGTGTCGCGGCCCACCAGAATGGGCCGCAGCAGGTTGTCGATGAGACCGATCACCAGGGTGCCGAACGCGATCAACGCCAGCCCTTGCCACGTGGCGCCAGTGGCCAGCAGGTACAGCGCGATTGGCAGCCAGACCAGCGCCGCGCCCACCGCCGGCAGCAGCGACAGCACCGCCATGACCGCCCCCGCCAGCAGTGCCGCCGGCATGCCCAGCGCCATCAGTGCCAAGCCGCCGAGCGCGCCTTGCACCAGGGCGACCACGAGGTTGCCCTTGACCGTGGCGCGCACCACCGTGGCCACGCTGCGGCGAAGCTCGCGCTTGTCGGCCTCAGCCAGGGGCATCGCGGCCCACCAGCGGGCCGAAAGGGCGTCCCCATCGCGCAGCAGGAAGAAGGCGACATAGGCGCCGACAAAGAGGTCCACCACGAAGCTGAGCGTGCTCTGGCCCACCGTGGCCACGTGGCCGGCGAAGAACTGGGCCACGCGACCCGCGCTGGCCTCGACCCGTTGCTGAAGATCCTCGACATTGCCGATGCCGAAGTGCTCCAGCAGGTCGGCCAGCGGCGAGGGCAGGGCGTTGAAGGTGCGCTGCATCATGGCGAGCACATCGATTTGCCCGGATTGCACCGATTGCGCCAGCTGTGCACCTTCACGGGCCAGCGACACGACCATCGCCAAAAGCGGCAGCACCACCACCAGCCCGACGCCAGACAGCGTGGCGGCCGCTGCCAGGCCGCGTCGGCCGCCCCAGCGATGCGACAGGGCGCGCTGAACCGGGCGAAAGACCAGCGCGACGATGCCCGCCCACATCAGCGCACCATAGAGCGGCAGCAACACGGCCATCAGGCCGATCGTGGCCACGATGACGAGCCAGCGCAGCGGTTGTCGATGAGACGGTGCGTCGGTGTCGGGTGAGGGCGAATCAGGCATCCGCGCACTGTGGCAAACGGCGTGCCCGGCGCTCAGTAGCAGACGTAGTCGCCTTCGATGCGGCACTCGCCGCCGTCCTCGTCGTGCTCACGGCAGCCTACCCGCACAGGGTTCGGCAGCGTGCCCAGCAACTGCGTGCCGCCGCTCGCGACGTCGTAAGCCGCTGCCTGGCAGTGGCCATCGCTGACCACATCGGATTCGCGGTCAACCACCAACGAGTTCCACGCGGCGTTCGACAGCGCATCCCGGTGGATCCCGCCGACTTCGAGGTTGCAGCGCGCCTTCAGCGCGCTCAGCCGCTTGCGCGGGCCGCAGGCGAGGGCCTTTTCGCAGCCGGCGTTGTCGCCTCGCACCGAGCACTTGAAGTGCCGCTCGATGATGTCGGCCGCGTCGCAGCGGGGCGCACGCTGCTTCAGCACGCCCGCCTCGCAAACCAGCCGATGGGGTGCGCAGCTCACCTTCTTGGGCTGCGTCAGATCCAGATCCTGCACCTCACCATCGCGCAGCAGCATGGGCAACTTGTCTCGCCAGAAGCAGGAGGTGGACGCCACCGGGCCGCTGCCCGCGCGATTGCCGACGAAGGTGCTGCCGAAGTCGTCGGCGCCGGGCCAAGCGCCCGTGTCGGTGGCGATGTTGTCGATGAGGTAGTTGGGCCCGTCACCCCACATCACCGCTCGCGTGCGGGTGTTGAAGTAGTTGCCTTTGATGGCGGTGCGGTGCGCTTCGTCGCGGTCGTTCACGCTGCTGCCGTAGGGGAACCCGGCGTCGTCGTCGCAGTAAGAGCGATTGCCGTTGCGTGAGGCCACCCAGAGGTGCGGCAGCCCGTTCTCGGGCCCGCTCGGGTCGAGGAACTGGTTGTCGAACACATCGTTGCGCGAGGGCTCGTTGTGCCTCACCGTGCCGGCCTCGCCGCAGTTGCGGTAGATGAAGATGCCGCCACGCGGGCTGGTGTGGAACACGTTGCCCTGGATGAGGTTGTCTGAAGAGCCGTCCACCGCGATCACCTCGCGCGGCGCGGTCGTCTTGAACTGGTTGTCGACGATGCGGTGCTCGCCGCCCTCCGCGTCGAGGTAGATCACCGCGGAGGGAGACGTGCCGAGGAAGGTCGAGCGGCGCACGGTCACTCCAGTGACCCCCATCGACAGGTAGATCGCGATGCGGTCTTGCGGATCGATGGTCAGCGAATCCAGCACGATGTTCGTCGGCGCCCGCCGCCGCATCACCGCCGTGTGATCGGCTCGGGTGCGCGACGATTCCTTCACCGCGGGCACGTCCTGGCCGCCCATGCCGCTCATGTTGATGTTGCCTTCGAGGCGGCAATTCTTGATGGTGATGTCGTGCGTCGGCTCCCACTCGGTGCTGCCGTCTGGCAGGGTGTAGGCGTAAGACTGCACGTTGATGCGGGGGATGTCAGCGTTGACATCGGTGTGCGACAGCGTTGCGCCCTGGCAGTCGACCTGGACACCGTTCGAGACCGCGCCGTGGTTGAAGTACAGCGAGCGGGTGATGACATCGGTGGGCTGCAGCGTCAGGTGGCAGTCGATCAGCACGGCGCCTTCGCCGGGTTTCGGCGGCGATCGCAACAGCGCGAGCTTCTCGGCGCTGCAGGCCGAGACCGCGTGGGCCATCGGTGCCGCGACCGCGGCCAGAACGATGAACAGGGCGCGTGGCCATCCGCTCACGGCTTGCCTCCAGGGACAGCGGAATGCAGGCTCCACCGCGGGGTCAGTTCACGTAACCCAGCGGCAGTGCGGTGGTGTACTTCAGCTCTTCCATCGCGAAGCTCGAGCTGACGTCCGACAGATCGATGCTCGCGGTCAGGCGTTTGTACACCGCGTCGTAGGCGGCGATGTCGGGTACCACCACGCGCAGCAGGTAGTCGACTTCGCCACTCATCCGGTAGAACTCCACCACCTCGGGGATCGCCTCCACCGTGGCCCGAAAGGTCTCGAACCACTTTTGGTTGTGGTGGCTCGTTCGCACGCCGACGAACACGGTCACCGCCACGTTCACCGCCTTGCGGTCGACCAGCGACACCTGTTTGGTGATCACGCCCGCTTCTTTCAGGCGCTGCACCCGTCGCCAACACGGGGTGGTGGACAGCCCCACACGTTCGGCCAGCTCGCTGATCTGCAGTTCAGCGTTCTCCTGCAGCAGGGCCAGCAGCTTGGTGTCGATCCCATCCAGTTTCATATGGTCACACCTGAAAAAAGGGGGGAGCAAGCCGTTTGCGCCCGATGGCGCCTAATGGGCGTCAGGCGAAATGAAATTCTATTCGAGGTCAAAATTCGATATGACTATTCCATGGCGCGGTGAATATGATGAACCGCATTCCCGGCCGTGGCCGGAGCACAGCAAGGCGACCTCCATGGAAATCTATCTCGATGCCAACGCCACCACCCCCGTGCTGGCCCAGGCCCGCGCGGCCGCGCTCGCGACGATGGCAGAAGATTTCGGCAACCCCAGCAGCATCCACAGCACGGGCCTGAAGGCGCGCGCGCTGATGGACGCCATGCGGGCGCGTGCGCGTCGCGTGCTGGGGGCGCCGACCGGGAAGCTGCTCTTCGTCAGCGGCGCCACCGAGGGCATCCAGACGGCGGTGCTGTCGGCCTTGAGCGCCCTGCGCCAGCGCCGGGAGGCCGAAGGCCCGACCGGTCCGGAGCTGCTGCTCTACGGTGCCACCGAGCACAAGGCCGTGCCAGAGGCGCTTCGGCACTGGAACGCACTGCTGGGCTTGAACATGCAGGTGATGGCCATTCCCGTCGGGCCCACCGGTCGCCACGATCTGGCCTGGCTGCGCGAGCATGCGCCGCGCGCCGGCATGGTCTGCACCATGGCTGCCAACAACGAGACAGGTGTGATCAGCGATCTGGACGGTATTGCAGCGGCCCTGCAGCTGAGCCCGGCGCTGTGGATGGTCGATGCCGTGCAGGCGCTGGGCAAGCTGCCCTTGAAGCTCATCGAGCGGCGCATCGACTACGCGCCGTTCTCCGGCCACAAGCTCTACGCGCCCAAGGGCATTGGCATGCTCTATGTGCGCGAGGGCGCCCCCTTCACACCCTTGCTGGCCGGCGGCGGGCAAGAGGGCGCGCAGCGGTCGGGCACCGAGAACATGTCGGGCATCGCTGCGCTGGGCGCGGTGCTTTCCGCACTGCAAAGCGGCAACGGCTTCAAGAGCCAGGCCACGCTCACCGAGTACCGCGCACGCCTGGTCGAAGCCTTGCTCGATGCCTTTCCGGGCCTGGTCTTCAACGCGCCGCTCGACCTGTGCCTGCCCACCACACTGAACTTCTCGGTACCCGGCCTCAGCTCGAAGCTGTTGCTGGATCTGTTCGATGCCGCCGATGTGCGGGTGAGCGGGGGTTCGGCGTGCAGTGCCGCCCAGGCCAAGCCGAGCTTCGTGCTGGAGGCCATGGGCCTGCCGGCCTGGCAAACGGCATCTGCCGTGCGCCTGTCGTTCGGCCCCGCCACCGAGGCCGATTTCATCGACGAGGCCTGTGCCCGCATTCGCGCTTGCGGCGAGAGCCTGCGTGAGTGCTGCCTCGGCGCCACCCCGGGCGCGAGCCAGCCGGTTGAAGGCGTCACCCGCTTCGTGGTCGACGCCGCGTGCTGTTACCTCGTGGCCGATGCCGCCTCGCGCCGCTGCGTCGTGATCGACCCGCTGCCGGAGTTGACCGAGCGACTGGTGCAGCAGATGCGCTGCCAGGGCTACACCCTGGCGGCGGCGCTGGACACCCACAGCCATGGCGACCACGTGTCGTCGGCCACTGAGCTGCGTGCGGCCGCCGGTGACCTGCTGGAGGGGCTGGGCACCCAGCCACTCGAGGCATTGGGGTGGCCACGCGGCACCGAGCACATCTCACTGGGACACTCCAGCCTCACGCGCCTGGCGCTGCCGGGTCACACCGAGGATTCCACCGCCTACCTGCTGCGCGACCCCCAGGGGCTGCGCATGGCGTTTGTGGGCGACACGGTGATGCCAGGGGCCCTGGGCCGCAGTGATTTCCCGCAGAGTGCGCCAATGGCGTTCGGGCCCTCGTTGCGTCGGCTGGAGGAAGCCGTCGGGCCGCACGGCCTGCTGGCGCCGGGCCATGACTACGACCAACGCTTTGCCACCACGCTGAGCACCGAATGCGCGGTGCAACCTTTGCTGGCGCGCGTGTTGCGTGGCGCGATGGAGGCGAGCGAATTTGCTGCGGCCAAGAGCCTGATCGAGCAGGAGCTCGGGCTCACCGAGTACCAGACGTTGACCTGCGGCGCCCGCGTCGATGGCGCTGCCGACAGCACGCCGCACGAGGTCGAGCCGGCCGCGCTGCGCGACCTGCTGCGTTCCCGCACCGGCCTGCTGCTGGTCGATGTGCGCGAGCCCTATGAGCAACGCTTGAGCAGCACGCCGGATCTGGGCCCGGGCGTCCATGGGCAGGCGGTGCCGATGTCGCGCCTGCTCAATGCCTTGCCCGGCTGGCTGGGCCTGCCCGCCGAAACGCCGGTGGTGTTTTTCTGCCGCAGTGGCAACCGCAGCGCCCAGGCTGCCAAGGCTTTGCGCCGCCTGGGGCACGCGCGGGCCTGGAGCCTGGCCGGTGGTCTGGCGCTGTGGCCCAAGATCGCGCCTGGCGTGCTCGACGTGAATCTCGCTGTCTGACGGCCGCCGTGACGATGTGGTGGATGGCGATGGCCCTCGGGGCCGTCGTGGGCGCGACCTTGGCCTTGACCGGTGCAGGCGGGGGCATCCTCGCGGTACCGCTGTTGGTGTTCTCGTTGCACCTGGGGCTGGCCGAGTCGGCACCGATCGGCCTGCTGGCCGTGGGCCTCGCGGCGGGGCTGGGCGCGGCACTCGGCTTGCGCGAAGGGCGGGTGCGCTACCGTGCCGCGATGGTGATTGGCGGCGCGGGCATGCTGCTGGCCCCGCTGGGCGTGTGGCTGGCGCAGCGTGTGCCGAACGGGCCGCTGACCCTGGTCTTTTCGCTGGTGCTGGCCTGGTCGGCCTGGGGCATGTTCCAGCGCGCCCGTACCACGGGTGGCCGTGCCGCGGTGCGGGCCGAAGCGCCACCGTGCGTGCGCAACCCGTGCACCGGCCGATTCATCTGGACGCGACCCTGCGCGATGGCGCTTGCCTCCACGGGCATGGCGTCGGGCATGCTGAGCGGCCTGTTGGGGGTGGGCGGCGGATTCGTCATCGTGCCGGCGCTGACGCGCTATTCCGATCTGGCGGCCGATAGCATCGTCAGCACCTCGCTGGCGGTGATCGCGCTGGTGTCGATCTCAGGCGTGGCCTCGGCGACGCTGCACGGCTCGATGCCGTGGGGGATCGCCGCGCCCTTCGCGGTCGGCGCCATGGCGGCGCTGCTCGCAGGCCGCCGACTGGCCGGCCGCTTCAGCGGCCCGACGCTGCAAAAGACCTTTGCGGCCTTGAGCGCGATGGTGGCGTTGATGCTGTTGGTGCGTGGCGTGGCTGCGTTGATGGTTTGACAAGGCGGGCGCCCGGCAGCTCAGGCGGGAGAAGGCCAGCGCTTCTTCGCAAAGTGCTCCTTTGCCAAGTCCGAAGATATGGGGTCACTCATGCCGTGATGAGTTCATCACTTGGCGTGGACGACGACATGACCAAGCTGCTGCTCGGCAGATAATTCAAAGTTGTCGTGCTATTGAGCTTTGTGGCGGCGGATGTTGACGCCAGTCTCCACGGGGCGGCGCGAGTGCGCTGAGCATGGGCGTTCGCACTTGATCGAACTCAGTCCTGGGTCTGAGGGTGACTTTTGTCAGCGAAGCTCGAGTTGTCGGGTTGCGCACCGGTCTGGCTGCTTACGTTCCCGGCACAGTGATCCACCATGAGTCTTCAGTTGCCGATATGAAACTGGTGCCAATTCTGGTCTTGGTCGTTTTGCAACCCTTCATTGGTACCGCAGCGCGTGCGGCAGATGATACGTTGCAGACCCGGCGGTTCGATTACCCCGGCTTCGTGGTCGATGAAGACTATCGCTGGATGGGCGAGTGCAATGTGCAGTGGCCAAAGTTGCCATTTCGCGGTAGCTATCGGTGGCTGTCCAAGGCCGAGAAAGCTTGGCTGCTTCAGTGGTACGAATCTGTGCCCGAAGGTGATGCCCCGCCTTACCCCAAGGATGGCTTTGGAGAAATTGTCAATCACGTGGGGCGAGCAGCTGCGTTTCGAGGTGATACGTTCACCGGGTCAGCGACTGTCTTTGTCGAAGTCAACTCTTCGGGCAATGCGGTCGGTGCTGAAGCGAAACAGGGTTCGGATCCGAATGTGGCCAAGATGATTGGGGATGCCGTGAGCTTTCTCGAGTTCGATGCCGCGTTGTGCGGTGGAAAGCCCTGCAAGATGACCTTGCCTGTCGAGCTGAGTGTCTCTTGCAAAGGCCAGCGAGAAAAGCGGCTCCGCGGCACGACCTACATCACTGTGACGCCTTGAGTCACAGGCGCGGCGCGTCGCTCCCCCGCGGAGCGGCGAATGACCTGCGACCCTTCGACGCCTGTGGAGCCGCAGGGCGCTGGGTCATGAGGTGAAACATGGCCGCTCCACGTTGCGTGGCCTGCGATAGTTTGGTGCGAGTTGACTGTATAAAAACACAGTATCATGCCGCCTCGCAGTTGCCCTTCATGGCATTCACAAGGGGGCCGGGCGGTGCCCGAGCCTCCTTGCTTTTTCAGGCCAGCACCGTGTCGGCCAGCAGGTCGTCCAGCGCTTGGAAGTCCGGCGAGCCGATCGACGGTTGGCCCTCGGCCAATCGCGCCATCAGTTCGGTCAGGTAGGCGTTGAGAACCGGGCGCGCCGGCAGCCACTCCTGCTCGCCGCTTCGGCGTTTGATGACCAGCAGTTCGTCGATGTCGCGCCGCACGGCGTCGTCATGCACCAGTGCATCCACCAGGGCCTCGAAGGCCATTGGTGGCGCGTCGTCACGTTCAAGCACCCATTGGGCGGCCAGCAGCGGGCGCAGCACGTACAGGTACTTCTTCGCACGCACCTGATCGCCCTGCAGGTACTCGCGGAAGTTGCCGCGCCCCATCGCCGCGTAGTGGTGGAAAGAGCGGATGGGCTGGTAGACCCGGCCCGCCGCTTCGCGCAGGCGCCGCACGAAGGTGTCGTCCTGCCGGTAGACCACCGGCGAGCTCAGCCATTCGACCAGGGTCGCGTTGCCTTTGGCCATCAGTTGCAGCGCTTTGCGCACGTCCCAGCCATTCACGTCGAACACGGGGCCCGGCACTTCTTCGATCACATCGCGCGCCGGCGTGATGCGCAGGTAGTCGCGCACCGGGCGCACGAAGACGAAGCGCACGTCGTAGTCTGAATCGGGTGAGGCGAAGCCCCAGCCACGGCTGCCGGATTCGCAGGCGTACAGCACGCGCACGCTGTGCTCTGCCTCGACGGCCGCGAGCTTGCGCAGGATCTCGGCCCGGATCACCGGGTCGATCGGGTGAGCGGTGTCTTCAAGAAATGCCGTCGTCATGGGTCAACTCCTCCAGCAGTGATTCTCGTGAACCGCCGCCTGAAAAGAAAAAAAGAAAGGGCGCCCGAAGGCGCCCCAAGAAAAGTCACGCTGCAGGATTCAGCGCAGCTTGATCAGCCCGTTGAGCACCTGATCCAGTCCCCCGAACACCGAGATCTTGTCGATGCGCTCGGCGACGCGTTCCAGCGTTTCCAGCTCTTTCATGCGCAGCGCGACAGGGTTGCCCTCCATCACCTTGGCCGTGTTGAGCAGCGAGCGCGTCGCAGCGGTTTCCTCGCGGCGTCGGATCACGTTGGCCTCGGCCGACTTCTCGGCCTCGACCACCTGGGCCAGGATGGTCTTCATCTCGCCAGGCAGCACGATGTCTTTCACGCCGACGCCGTCCAGCACCATGCCGTAGCCCGCGAGTTTCGCGGTGACGTGGGCGGTGACGACGTCGTCGATCAAGGTCTTGTTCTCCAACAGTTCGTCGAGCGAGCGGGTGCCCACGGCCGCGCGCAAGCCAAATTGCAGTTCGCGGTACAGGTGGTCGGCCGGCTTGGGCAGTTGCGTGAAGGCGCGCAGCACGTCGGTGAAACGCCAGGTGGCCGACAGGTTCAGCCGCAGCGCCACCTTGTCGCGCGTCAGGATCTCCTGGCCGGTCACTTCTAGCGTTTGCAGGCGCAGATCGACCAACTCGATCGACACGTTGCGGTTGAACTTCCAGAAGGCGTACGAGCCGGCTGTCAGCAGGCGCTCGATGTGCCCGTCGATCCACAAGAGCGCCGCACCGTGCTCGGACACTTGCACCTGCAGCACGCCAGCAAGGCCACTCACCACGCGCGGGCGAAGCTGCGTCTGCACCAGGCGGCCGGCGATGTCCGCCGGCACTTCGGCGGATGTGGTGATGTCGATCACCTCGACCTTCACATCCACCAGGCCGTTCTTCCAGAACAAGCGTCGCGTTCCCGGCGGCAGGATGTCGACCAACACGCCGTTATCGGTACGCAGGCCCACCTGGTGCTCATTCAATTCGACCCGCACGAACTCGGCCTCGACCACATCGGGCTCTCTGGCCATCAGGTAGTCGACCAAGCCATGGCTGAAGCTCGGCTGCTCCAGCGCAAAGGTCTCGATGCGAAGCTCGTCCTTCCAACTGGAAAAGCGGTGCTCACCGGGGTGCAGCACCCGTTCGAAATCGCCGTTGCGCAGCAGGATGCCGCGCTCGTTCTTCTTCACAGTGACACGCGTGAACATCATCGGTGTCCTCCTCTCTCATCTTGCTTGTTGTGCTTCTGAATAGGTGCCGTTACAGCGCAACCGCGGACGACAGATGCCTGGACCCGGGCGTCACGGCTGTTCACCTCGTCTGCCTCCCTGTCAGCCGAGGTGTCGAGTCATGGGCGCGAAGCCCCGCTTGCCTGACGCGCGAGCGGTTGCGCTGATGGCTTGTGTACGCCGCGCCTTTCGGCGATGCGAACGCGAGCCACGTTCGGCGTGGTCTTTCGACCGGTTTGGGACACTGGTTTTCAAAGCCAGGTTGTGGAACAGGAATCGAACCTGCGACAGACGCATGGACCATGCGTTGCTCTACCAACTGAGCTATCCAGTGGCTGATGACCCGGGGATCGAACCCGGCGGAGGAACCGACCTCGTCATCACTGTGCGCTTCGGTACAACGCGGCATGGGCGGTGGCGACAGGCCCGCCGGTCAGGGCGGGCGCCGGCCACCGCACACCGGCGGGGTGGTACCCCCGGCCTGTGAGCGTTGCCTTTCACGGCACTCTTGTGCGGCCCAGCATCAGCTGAGCCGCGATCCTTTGGGCAGGCGCGACGCCAACCACTCATGCACGTCCGCGCGGATGTGCCTGCCCTCGAGCAGAAAGTCCTCGAACCGGCTCGGCACGTACGGCAGGTACAGCAGCGGCATGCCGGCCTCTTCCGGCGTGCGCGCAGCCTTTCGACCATTGCAGGCGCCGCACGCGGTGACCAGGTTCATCCAGGTCCAGCCGCCCCCGCGTGATTCGGGCACGATGTGTTCGCATTGCAGATCCCGTTCATGAAAGCGTTGACCGCAGTAAGCGCAGGTGTGACGGTCGCGACGAAACAGCTTCAGCTTCGCCATCGACGGTGTCACATCGAACAGGTTGATCCGCGGCGCACCGCGCAGCGCGATGATCGGGTGCACCTCGATCAGCGATTGGCGTCCGGATGCGGCGTTGGTGCCGCCGCGCAGCGTGACCAAGGGCCTGTCGCCGTCGATCCACGCCACCGTGTCGGTCGCGTAATGCAGGGCGGCCTGCTCCAAGGTGATCCAGCGTTGCGGGGTGCCTTGAATGTCCAGTTGCAGCACGTGCTGCAAAGCGTGCTGGTGCATCGGTGTTCTCCTTCGGTCTTCGGGTTGGATTCGCCGAAGGTGCGCACCAGCGGGGCCTTCGGCGACTACAGGGGCTGGTTCATGGATGGGTTTGATGTGAATGTTGGCCAGCGTGCATTTCCTGGCCCTCGATGGGAGCCTGGCACGGGCCGAGTGCGTGGGGAGAGCACTTCCGCGAATGTCCCCCGGCGCCGGCCAGGGCCGTCGCCTCCTCCTTGATTTCGCTGCAGCGCTCACCCCACTCACTCGGCCGGTCACGGTCCGCGAACTTGCGTTGTTGCACCCACCGTGCCTGATCAGGACGGTGGGGCGCTGCCTGAAGCGAAATCAAGGAGGAGGCCGCAGGCCGGGGGACATTCGCGAAAGGCGGCGCTCCGCCGTCCTGATCTCGCGCCATCAGGCGTACACCGCCAAGAGCGTGTATCGGCTGCTTCTTTCAGCGTGGCAGCGGCGGTTGGATTCGAACCAACGTCCCCAGCTTCAAAGGCTGGTGTCTGAAGCCACTCGACTACACCGCATCTGTATTGGTGCGGGCGCAGGGGATCGAACCCTGACCTGCCGGTTAAAAGCCGGATGCTCTACCTTTGAGCTACACCCACGATGTGGATTGGCATCTCGTACGGGAATCGAACCCGTATTCCGACATTGAAAGCGTCGTGTCCTGACCGTTAGGGAATGTCTGCAGAAATCGCGCGGCCTGGTGCTTGGCGGGAAGCTGAAGTGCTGAGACGATATGGCGCATGAAACAACACAGCCTGGGCCTGGGGACGACGGCCAAGCGCACGAGGCGA